>JANJUO010000213.1 GCA_024710535.1 bacterium | reverse complement strand
TTTTTGATTTGTTTTTTATTTTAAAAATTTTCGGTGAAATATGAATATTTTTGTTGTTAATGCAGGCAGTTCCTCATTAAAATTTCAAATAATCGAAACTGACCTTGAATTGATTGAAAAGCATGCCGACCGTCAGTTAGCAAAGGGCTTGATTGAAAGAATCGGCAGTGAATCTTTGGTTACACTCAAAGTTGAAGGTAAATCTACATTAAAACTTACTGCTCCACTCAGAGACCATAAAGCGGCTTTGAACTACATTATTAAATGGATTATCAATCCTGAAACACAAATTCCGGGTATCGAAGGAATTGAAGACATCCACGCAATCGGTCATAGAACTGTTCACGGTGGCGAAATGTTTCATAAATCAATACGCATAGATAAAGAAGTGATTACTGCAATGGAAGATAATATCGACCTTGCACCACTTCATAATCCTGCAAATTTGAAAGGTATTTATGCGGCTCGCGAAGTGTTTGGACCAGCCGTTCCACAAGTGGCAATTTTTGATACATCATTCCATTTAACTATGCCGGAATATGCGTATCTTTATCCAATTCCATATCAATATTACAGAAGATACAAAATCAGACGCTATGGTTTCCATGGAACTTCGCACAGATATATTGCCTATCTTTATAGGGCACTCACCGGCAAAAGCAAAGAAGATACTAATATTATTACTTTGCATCTTGGCAATGGTGCCTCTGCTTGTGCAATCAAAAAAGGTAAATCAATTGATACTTCAATGGGCTTTACTCCGCTTGAAGGCTTGATGATGGGAACTCGCGCCGGCGATCTTGATGCATCTGTGATTGAATATTTGTGCCATAAAGAAGCCGCTCCACTTGAAGAAATTATTTCTGTATTAAACAAGCGTTCCGGTATTCTTGGCATTTCCGGTTTAACAAACGATATGCGCGACCTTCTTGATGAAGAGTCAGAACATAAAGACCGCAGAGCTTCTCTTGCAATTAATATGTTCTGCTATAGAATCAAGAAATATATTGGTGCGTATATGGCGGCAATGAATGGTGCGGATGCAATTTGCTTCACAGGTGGTATTGGCGAAAATGCAGTTGAAATTCGTAGAAGAGTTTGCGAAAATCTTGAAGGAATGGGCATCATTCTTGATGAAGAATCAAACAAACTTGCTGTTGGCGGCAAAGCATTATTGATTTCCAAACCAGAATCGAAAGTTGAAGTTTGGGTATTGCCAACAAACGAAGAATTAGTGCTTGCAAGAGATACTTGCAGAGTAGTATTGAATGCAAGTGGAAAATAATTTATAATGTTCCGTCAGTTGTTACAACTGACGTTCAAAAGTGTCGGTTGTAACAACCGACTGAACGGAAAAAAAACGGAAAATGTTCCGTCAGTTGTTACAATTGACGTTCAAAAGAGTCGGTTGTAACAACCGACTGAACGGAAACAATTAGTTTCGGAGTTTTCTCAAAAGTTGAATAGTGATGAAAAAATGTCAAACAAGGATGTTTGACCTACTAAATATAAAAACATAGTAGAACAAACATCCTTGTTTGTTTAAATTTAACTCACTTTTGAGACAGCCCCTTCAAAAGTGTCGGTTGTAACAACCGACTGAACGGTTTAATTGAAATATTAATATAAATTTTGGTAATAAATATGTCTCTAAATCCATTTATTGTTAGTGTGAGAGAAGCCGCACAAAAAAAAAATGCACTTGTGGCTTTTCCTGATGCAGACGATGCTCGCACATTAAAAGCATCTATCTTTTTGAAAGAAAATGAAATTGCCAAGCCGGTTTTGGTTGGCAATATCGAAAAAATTAATGCCTGTGCTAAAGAAAATAATCTTGATATTACAGGTATTCCTGTTTATGACCCTGAAACATCCGATTTGAAAGATGAATTTGCAAATTTACTTTTCGAAAAACGCAAAACTAAGGGCTTAACTTTAGAAAAATCTTATGAAACAATTGTTGATCCATTGTATTTTGCCGGCTTATTACTCGAAACTCAAAGAGTTGCAGTAGTTGTTGGTGGCAATGTGTCCTCAACAGGAAACGTTATGCGTGCCGCAATTCACACTGTTGGTGTGGCTGAAGGTTGCTCAATCGTTTCCAGTTTCTTCATTATGACTTTTCCTGATAAATTGCTTTGCTTTGCAGATTGTGCGGTTAATCCAAATCCAAATGATGTTCAATTGGCAGATATTGCAATTGCATCTGCACAAAATTTCAAAGCAATCACCGGTAGCGAGCCAAAAGTTGCAATGCTTTCATTCTCAACAAACGGCAGTGCAACGCATGAATTGGTTGACAAAGTGGTTTCTGCAACAAAGATGATTCGCGAAAAAGCTCCTGAAATCGAAGTTGACGGCGAAATGCAACTTGATGCGGCAATTATTCCATCAATCGGTCAACGCAAATTCCCTGGCTCAAAAGTTGCCGGCAATGCAAATGTATTAGTGTTCCCTGATTTGAATGCCGGAAATATCGGCTACAAACTTACTGAAAGATTAGCAGGTGCTGAGGCAGTTGGACCAATTGTTCAAGGTTTGAAAAAGCCATATTGTGATTTATCAAGAGGTTGCTCTGCAGACGATATGATAAATGTAGCGGCAATTTGCAGTTTGATGGCGTAAATAAAAACGTCTAATATTTTCAAAACCTTCCGAATAATTGACTTCGGAAGGTTTTTTTGTCTTCATTGTACAATTACATTTATATTTGTTGATGAGCAGAGTTCGATTTTTTTAGAATTTTCCAAATTCATCTATATCCGAAATGTATTTGATTTCTGAAATATTACAGTATTTTTGCTCATATTTTCAGTAAATTTGTATTTTTATTATGCAATTTTATTTATGAAAAAAATATTATTCGTATTTGTTCTAATAATTATTTGTTTTTCTGCATCTTTTGCAGATGAGTACAAATATTCGGATGATCCTCGCAAATTTATTGCTCAAATCGAAAAAGAATATCCCAATGAAGATCAAAGAGTTCAAAATTTACAGATAATTCTATTTGATATTTATCATTTGGTGCAGTCAAGACCTTATGGAAATTTTTTTCTGGAAGTAAATGATTATTTTAAAAAATTGATCCTCAAAACGAATAAAAAACAACTACTGCCCTATTACTATTATTTTTATAGTTCAATTAAATTTTATAATCAACAATCTGACTCCTCCCTGTATTATTTGAATAAAAGTTTGGAATCCGCAAAAGAACATGATGTTTATGATATTCAAGTACATTCAATAATTAGTATCGGTGTGATGAATATGATTAGTGCCGATACAATGAAAAAATATATATCCGACTTTCTGAAACTCGGTTATGAAAAAACGCAACTTGTTGATGATTATTTCGCTAAAGCCGCCGGAGCTTGGTCAATGATAGAATATCATATAGGAAATTCCCAAAACCAAGATTCAATTCTTTATTATCGGAAACTTGCATTGAATTATTTGCAAAAAATTCCTGATGATAGAATTACTTTGAAAAATTTCGGTATTAATATGGCAGAAAAATTTATATTTTATTATTTTTCAAAAATAGATAATAATAATGCAAAAAAAATAGCTGATGAGGCATTGGAAAATATTAGAAAAGCAATAATTTCCAACAACAATCTAAAGTTGATAAATTTTGATGAAATTCTAAATTTCGAACTTATGATTTATTATAGCATATCTAATAAATTAGACTCTGCGGTCAATATTGGTTTAAAATATTATTATGATAAATCTTTTCATAAAGATTTTGATCATCTAAAATGGGAATATGCATTGCAATTATCAAAGTATTTTGAAAAACTTGGCGATTATAAGAATGCTTATAAATATTTTAAAGAAGCAGATATTTTATATGATAATTTTGCAAGTAAAAGCGAAAGCATACAAAGAATTGCCAAATTAAGAGAGTTGGAGAATATTAATTTCCAGGAAAAATTGAAAGCCGAAAAGGTGCAAAGAAATTTAACCTACTTAATTGTTTTCATTGTTTTGCTCTCTTTATCGGCAATTATTTATGTCATACTTAACCGATACAAAAAAATCAAATTACTTAACGCTAAACTTGATGAAGCAAATAGCACAAAAAACAAACTTTTTAGAATAATTTCTCATGACTTGAATGGTCCTGTTAATTCAGTTTTGATATTATCGGAGCAAATCGGGCTTTATCAAGATAGAATGAGCAAAGAAGATGTCGTTAAAACAAGTTCTTCGATTCATAAATCAACTGTTCAACTCAAATCTATTCTCACCACACTTTTGGAGTGGTCTAAACTTAATTTGGAAGGTTTTAATGCAAAAAAGAATTCAATAGTTTCCACTCAATCAATAAATGATGTTATCGATGACCTCTCTTTTCAGATAACAAATAAGCAAATTCAAATCAATATTATTAAAAATCATAACTTAATTGTTGAATATGATGCGGATTCGCTTCGAGTTGTGTTGAGAAATTTGCTATCGAATGCCATTAAATTCACGCCGAAAAGTGCAGAAATAAATATTGAAATCAATCATAATTCAATCAGCATCATTGATAGCGGAGCAGGTTTTCCAGAAAACATATTGTCGAAAAATTTTTCCGAAATCACATCCAAAGCAGGAACAAATAATGAACGTGGTTTGGGCTTGGGCTTGCAAATTGTGAGAGATATTTGTGAGAAATATAATACAAAAATCAAATTTTCTAATACAGAGAAAGGTGGCTGTGTTGTTTTGGAATTTTGATATTTATTGAAAAATAGAGAATTGGGACTTAAAGCAAGTGGCTGAAGGCACGTGTTTCTTTAGAATTACTTTGTCAACAGAATTTTAAGAGGATGAATTAATGATTTTCTAATGGAATAATGTTAATTAATTATTTATATCATTAGAAATCTTTTACATAGTGAGTGAATAAATGATTTTAATAAAAAGAAATGTGCCTACTTCAACAAAACTTTTGAATGTGTATTAATGATTTGCAATACGAAGTGTATTGTTAGACTTATCTGAAATATCACTGTTGCATAAAATTCATTCCTAAAGGGATTTTCAAGGAATTTTCATATTGTCAATATTTGTAATCTGAATAAATGAATCGTTATTTCTATCAAAGATCAAAAACAAAAAAGGATTAAATTTTTTTGATATTTATTAATAATGAACAATACTTAAAAACATTATTTTGGAGCAATTAACGTTTATATGCTCAATTTATAGTGACATTAAAAAGAATATTATGGGCAAGATAGATTTTCCAGTAACAACTGCAATCAGAGAATTAAAACAGAAAAATATCAATTATGTTCCTTTTTTGTATGAATATGAAGAAAAAGGTGGCACTTCCCAAACTGCGATTGAATTGAATGTTGATGAGCATAATGTGATTAAAACATTGATTTTTAATGCAGATGGCGAATTGATTATTTGTCTTCAGCATGGTGATAAAGAAGTTTCCACAAAAGAATTAGCAAGAATTCTAAAGGTGAAAAAAGTGGAACCGGCAGACCAAAAATCTGCTCAAAATGCAACCGGCTATCAATTTGGTGGAACGAGCCCTTTTGGCACAAAAAAGAAATTGAATATCTATGCAGAATCAACAATCTTTGACCTTGAAAAAATATATATAAATGGTGGCAAGCGTGGCTATATTTTGGAAATTAATCCTTATGAAATAGAAAATAATTATTCAATTACAAAAGTTTCGGTTGCAATTTAGTACATTTGAAAAAATTACGTAGTTATACGTATATGATTTTTTAAAAAAAAATAATTTTTTTAATATTTCTATTGCAAATGAATATTTTTTTTATTATGTTTGAATTAAGAAAATTGACAAGCAAAACAAGTTATTTGAAAATTAAAGTATTTAAATAGAATTTTATCATTTTTTCGGAGATATATTATGAGAAAAGTATTTAACTCATTCTCAAAAATGCTCGGAGTAACATTACTCTTAGTGTTTGCATTTAGCGTTTTGAATGCTCAGCCTATGTTTGACGATAAGGGCTTTGATGAAAAAACTAACTTCTACGAATTAAAGAAGTCTTTCAATGATCATTGGAAAGATAAGGACTATACTGAAAAAGGAAAAGGATGGAAGCCATTTAAGAGATGGGAATGGTTTTGGGAGCAAAGAGTTCATCCAACCGGTGAATTCCCTTCAACTATGCAAACTATGATTGAATATAGAAAAATCAAATCAAAGAAGAGCAAAATTGAAGGAACTCAAGCAGTTGGCTCATGGACAGCTCTTGGACCAAATACAAGTAGCGGTGGCTATGCCGGATTGGGTAGAGTAAATGTGGTTCGTGAAGATCCGGCAAACAGTTCAGTTATTTGGGCTGGCTCTGCTGGTGGTGGCTTATGGAAATCAACAAACAGTGGCTCAACTTGGACTACAAATACTGATAATCTTGGTGTTTTGGGCGTAACTGATATTGCTTTTCACCCAACGAATACAAATACCATGTTTATTGCTACCGGTGATGGCGATGCCGCTGATAATTATAGCATTGGTGTTTTGAAATCTACTGATGCCGGAGCAACTTGGAACACAACCGGATTAACTTGGAACGTGAGTTCTCAAAGAAGAATAAGCAGATTGCTTATCAATCCAGGTAACCCAAATATTATGCTTGTTGCAAGTTCTGCTGGTATTTTCAGAACTACCGATGGTGGAACAACTTGGACAAATCCAAACACAAGCAACTATAGAGATATGGAATTCAAGCCAGATGATGCTTCTGTGATTTATGCAGGGAAATATGGTTCTCCTCAAATTATGAAATCAACTGATAATGGTGCTACTTGGACAGCTATGAGTGGTCTTCCAACTTCGGGTGTGAATCGTGTTGCATTAGCTGTTACTCCTGCAAATGCAAATTATATTTATGCTTTGATGTCGAAATCAACAGATTCAGGATTTTATGGTTTATATCGTTCAACTGATGCTGGTTCTACTTGGTCATTGATGTCGAGCACTCCAAATATTCTCGGATGGAATACTAACGGCGGAGATGCTGGTGGACAGGGATGGTATGACTTATGTATTGCGGCAAATCCAAACAATGCGAATGAAATTTATACAGGTGGCGTGAATCTTTGGAAATCAACAAATGGTGGAACAAACTGGATAAATTTATCAAGTTGGACTTCTTCAGTTCATGCTGACCAACATGATATTTGGGTTAATCAAAATGGAACAAAAATTAATGTAGGAAACGATGGTGGTGTTTATAGCTCAACTAATAATGGAACTAATTGGAGTTGGATTGGTAGTGGCTTGCAAATTTCACAATTGTATCGCCTTGGCAATTCGAAAACAAATGCAAATTTAGTTATCACAGGTTTGCAAGATAACGGCACTAAACTTAGAAACAACACCACTTGGACTGACGTGGTAGGTGGCGATGGTATGGAATGTATGATTGACCATTCTAATTCTAATATTATGTACGGAGCATTATATTATGGACAAATCAGAAAATCTACCAATGGTGGTTCAAGTTTCTCTGCTATGACATTGCCTTCCGAATATAGTTCGAATCTTGGTGCATGGGTAACTCCATATATTATGCATCCAACAACTGCATCAACAATTTATGTTGGTTATAGAAATGTATTCAAATCAACAAATTCCGGCTCAACTTGGACTCAAATTTCAAGTTTCACATCAGGTTCATTAACATTGCTACATATTGCTCCTTCGGACGGCAATTATTTATATGCTTCAACTGGTAGTAGTACTATGAATAGAACTACTGATGGTGGAACAACTTGGACTTCTCTTACTTTGCCAACCTCAAGTTATTTCACTTATTTGGCAATTCATCCAACAAATCCATTAAAAATTTGGGCAACTTTCTCCGGATATACAGCTAATGCTAAAGTTTATGAATCAACTAATGGCGGATCTACTTGGACAAATATTTCCGGAACAGGACAATTACCAAATGTTCCTGCAAATACAATTGTTTATCAAAATGATTTGAATAATAGATTGTATGTTGGTACTGATATTGGTGTATTTTATAAAGATGACCTCAGCAATGGTTGGGTAGAATTCGGCGATAATTTACCAAATGTTGTTGTTAATGAACTTGAAATACATTATGGTTCAATGAAATTAAGAGCTGCAACTTATGGACGCGGTTTGTGGGAAGCAGAAATTCCTTCAGCAAATATAACATTGGAAACTCCAACTTTATCTGCTCCGGCAAATGCTTCAACAGATTTAAGTACAAGTACAACTTTATCTTGGACTGCAGTAACAGATGCTACTTCTTATAATGTTCAGTATTCAACAAATGCAGATATGTCAAATGCAACACAAGTAAATGTTGCCGCTACAAGTTATGACTTAACCGGATTAAATCAATATACAACTTATTATTGGAGAGTTCAGGCAAAGAATAATGACGGTATCAGTTATTGGTCATCTGCTTGGAATTTCAAAACTGAATTGCAGAGTTTAGCCGCTCCAGCATTAAGTTCACCGGCAAGCAATGCAACAGGAGTTGCTATTTCGACTACTTTATCTTGGTCAGCTGTTGCAAACGCAACTTCTTATATTGTAGAATATTCAACTAATTCAGATTTTAGCGAAGCAATTTCTTCAGAAATTACAACAACAAGCAAAGCAATTTCCGGATTATCATATTTAACCGTATATTACTGGAGAGTTCAAGCAAAGAATGGCAGTATTTTAAGCAATTGGTCATCAAGAAGCTTCACTAC
>JANJUO010000342.1 GCA_024710535.1 bacterium | reverse complement strand
AGCATATTCAAACCGTGATAATAAACCAATATCAGCCCTAAAGCAAAGCCAACAGCATAGCAAGCTAATCCACCATAAAGAGTAGATTTCGGCTTTAATAATTCATCAACAAGTACTCGACTTGAGCCATAAGTTTCAGGTCTATCAACACCTTTAACAAAGTCGAAATATTCACCAATGATATTAGTGCCTAAGTGAAATAATATTCCGGAAATAATCACAACAGGCAATAATTCCCAGTAGATTATTCCATTATTGTGGGTAAGAGAATACATAATTGCAAACAAAATCGGCACAACAGTTGCCGGTAAAGCAAAAAGTCTTGCGGCTTGCACCCAAAGACTGATTGTGCTTCTTTGTGGGTTAGGAAGAGCAGTAGTCATAATTTACCTTAATAATATAAACTAATTAATTTTTTAGCAACTACAAAAATAAAATCTTCTAACTAAATGACAAAGTTAATTTTTAGTAATTTTAATGAAAAAACCCTTCCGAAAGTTACTCAGAAGGGTTTATATATTATTTAGATTGATTTATCGTTTTCTTTTAGGTGGAGGTGGAGCATCTCCATCGAAATCTTCCATTTGCATACCACGTTTTTTGGACTTGTCAATCAACATATTTCTTAATTTTTTATGGAAATTTTTCTCGAAAATCAATAGTTTTGCATAATTTTTCTGATTTAAAGTACTTTGCATTGATTTGATTTTTTCGATATTTGCATCAAAAAATTCTTTTTGTGCAACAATCATTTTGTCGCTTAATTCTTTTAATTCTTTATCGGAAACATCTCTTTTTAGTGCTTTCTGCAAATCATCTTCAATATCGTCAAGCGTCTCGGCTTTTGCCTTTATTTGCTTTTCTAATGATTTGTATTTCACCATAAATTTGTCGGATTCATCTTCGTTTAAATCTAATATTTCGAGTAGTTTAACCATTTTCAGGGTTTCTATTCTTTCTCTTGCGAATTCCGCAGGTTGCGAATTCAAATTATTATAATTTAAAGCTATCAGGAATACAGATAATAAAATTCCTGATTTAAGAATTGATGTCTTCATTTTTTAATTCCTCATATAATTTTTGAAATTCTTCTTCATTTAAGATATTTAATTCATCTAAAAAAGTTGGGTCGAATTGATTGAAATTTGAAAGATAAACAGATAATTCCTTCGGATTTTTGAGCGCCATATTCTTAATTTCAGATTCAGTAATTTGATTGATTTCATCTTCAAATTGAGTAATGTCTGAATAATCAACTGAATTTTCAGAATGTTGAATATTGATACTTTCTTCAATCAATGAAAATTCATCGTCAGGATTATTGATTGTTTCAATATCTTGCTCTGTTAGAATTTGCAAATCTGCAATTAAATGCTCTTGAGATTTTTTTTGATTTCCATAATAAACTATCATTAATCCGCCAATCAGAATTGCAATTATAGGCATTGCTAACTTTGGATTCAAAAAACCACCATAGATTGATGATTTGCGTTTATTTAATTTATCATTAACTTTAACAGATAAATTTCTTGATCTATCGCGAATCGGTTTTTCAATATCCATTGATTGTAACTTGCCAAATACCGATTGGACATCTTTGATTTCTTGTTGAATTTCAGGATAAAATTGCAAATTATTTTCAAATTTCATTTTATCTGAATCATTCAAACGTCCAAAAACAAAGTCCGGCAATAATTCTTGCATTTGATTTTCATTCAATCTTATATTTTCTGTATTATTTTCCATAATCATTCCATCCGAATTTATTTTAAATAAACTGCTAATTTTTTCACAGCTTGAAAATAATTAGCTTTTAGCCCGCCAACGGAAGTTCCCAACAATTTAGAAATTTCTTCATAGGGCAATTCATCAAAATAGCGAAGTGCAAATGTTTCTCTTTGTTTTTCCGGCAATTTCGATAATGCTCTATAAAAATTGGCAGTGAACTCTTCGCCCTCCAATTTCTGTTGCGGATTCATTTCATTACTTTCGATATTGAAAAACTCTTCCGCTTTATCATCTTTTGAAAAAAGTGAAACAAAGGATTTTTTTCTTTTGAAAGTGATACACATATTTGTAGTAATTCTATAAAGCCATGTTTTAATACTACTTTCGCCCTTAAAAGAAGATAAATTATTTAGAGCTTTTATAAAAACTTCTTGCGAAATATCATCTGCATCATCATAATTTTGTGTAAATCTTAAAGCAGTGGCAAACACAAATTGCTGATACATTCTAACAAATGATGTTGCTGAACGCTCGCTTTTTGTATTTTGATACTCCTTTACAATATCTGTTTCATTATCGTATTGCAAAACTACTGTACTCACTTTCTAATTTCCTGTCATTCACCTTTCTTTCAATTATTAGACAAGAATTTTTTAAAATAGTTTAATTTCATTTTTATTTTTAAAAAAAAATACAAAATTACATATAAATAAAAAATCCTCCAATTTAGGAGGATTTTATTTTTCTATTCACCGCAATTTTTCTTAGAATTACAACATGGAGTGATTTCCACCCTCTTTTCACTATATTTAATAAGATCAATAATTAGATTAATTCTTCTAACAGGATCATATTGTTCAGTATCATCTAAATACACTTTATCATAATATTTACCTTCTGCAAGAATAATTATTTTGGCTTTTTCGATCGCCTTATACATTTCTTCATCAGTTGAAAATTTCTGAGTAGGATAAAAAACTTCGCCATTTTTTAGATATTTATTAAAATTTGTATTTTGCTTCAATCTATTAAATAACTCATTAAATCCATTGAATACGCGTAGTTTCGAAAGGTTTTCGTTATCTGAAGAGAGAGATGCTCCATTTGAGATAATTTCTTTATTCAATATAATAGTTCCGTTTGCATCCTTCTTGCCTTGAATATATTCTATTGGATTACCGATGTAATTGCACTTATCGGCTTTGCGTTCATCACTATAAGCTTCCATTTTTATCATTATCTTTACTCCCGGAGATAGATTTTCGAGAGCTTCCAAAGCTGGAATAAAGCGATTAACAATTTCATCGCGCATCACAATCAAATTCCTATCCACCGCTTCTGCG
Organism: bacterium; assembly: GCA_024710535.1. Taxonomy (GTDB): domain Bacteria; phylum Bacteroidota; class Ignavibacteria; order Kapaibacteriales; family UBA2268; genus JANJUO01. The sequence goes on along the minus strand of JANJUO010000342.1, from coordinate 852 downwards.
TATTCTTCATACATTTTCTTGCGTCTTTCGCGAGCATCAGGATTTCCAAGACCATAAAATCTATGCTTTGGATGAAGTTCGATATAGCCGGCTCGTTCAAGATAATTGCCTTTTTGGAAGTCAGCAAGGTGCTGTTTATAACCTTCGGTGGTGTTTACCTTCCAGAATGCTGTTTGGAAGTAAGGCACATTCTTATTATATTTATGTTCAATATCGCTGAACGTACAATTACAAGGCGGCTTTACGAAATAAACCGGTATCAATTCAACAATATCATTTATTAATGTGTCTTTATCAGATACTAATATATCAATAGTATTGAAATGAGTAAGTTCGCTCTTTGCCACTGCTCCAACTGCACTTATTAATGTAGTATCATAGTTTGGAAGGGTATCCCAAGAAATTACCGTTCTTTCCTTCTTGACAATCTTACCTCCCTCGAACCACTCTCTTTTGGTAATTACAATTTTTGTTACCTCAACGAACGATTTTTCATTCTTCAGAAGCAAAGTATCTTTTGAATTCGCACTTGCTTTCACCTTATTCATTAAAACTGTATCGCAAGGCACAACGCAAGGTTTGAAACTTATATCTTTTATACTTTCATTGCGAGTTTCATTGACATTGTTTATTGTTGTCTTGAAATCAATTACCGGTTGCACGTTTTGCATCATACTCACAGGATACAATTCTTTCACAGTATTCGTATCATATATAACAACTTGCTTTGCATTTTCTACTGTATCATACTTAATTCGTGTTTCTTTTTTCTTAATTATTGGTGATAATTTCGTTATCTTTCTCGCTTGATAATATTGAAGTATAGAGTCGCCCTCTTCCTCGCAATACATA
>JANJUO010000333.1 GCA_024710535.1 bacterium | reverse complement strand
AGCATATTCACAAAATTATCGTTTGCAAGTATCAACCAATTAAAATTTCACAACAACAGTTATTGATAATTGGATAGCAAGCAGTAATTATTCAGCAAGCAATCTAAATTATAACACAACATATTATTGGCGAGTATTAGCGGCAGACTTTGCAGATACAACAGCTTATTCATCTGTTTATCAATTTACAACTAAACAAAGTTTAACAGTTCCTACTCTTGCAAGTCCATTGAATAATGCAACAAATCAAAAAACAAATCTGATTCTTGATTGGAATGATGTAGCTTATTCACAAAATTATCGCTTACAAGTTTCAACCAATTCAAATTTCACAACAACAGTTATTGATAATTGGATAGCAAGCAGTAATTATTCAGCAAGCAATCTAAATTATAACACAACTTACTATTGGCGAGTATTAGCGGCAGATTTTGCAGATACAACAGCTTATTCATCTGTTTGGAATTTCAAAACTACGGAGAAACTTTCTACTCCAGAACTGGTTTCAATCGCAAATAATGATGAATATGTTTCATTAGTTCCTGAATTAATTTGGGCAAGTGTTCCAAATGCTGAAAATTATAGAATACAAATTGCAAGGGACATTAATTTCTCTAATATTGTTTCTGATGTAAGCATTTCGACAGTAAATTATGTTGTTGAAAGCGGCAAATTATCTCAATTGCTTAATTATTATTGGAGAGTGAATGCGTTTTCAACTTTAGATACAAGTAATTGGTCTTCAGTTTGGAAATTCAAAACTGGAAATAATACAGCATTAAACAGATATATCTCCACATTAACCGGAAATAAAGATAATTCTTGTAACTCCGAATGGTTAGAAAATGATATAATTGTTTCGGCTGTATTAACTAATTCTGCCGATTGTGGCGGTGCAGGCAATTGTAATTTCACAAATCTTAATGATAAAATTGCTCTTTCCAATGGAAAACTAAGGTTCAATATTGAAGCTATAAATCCTTTTGTTGATTCTGTGAAAATTTACATCAAAAATAATTGCGGCTCCAATTGTACAAACGCATTCCTACAAAATGGAAGCTTTATCATAAATCAGGCAAGTTCGACAGCAAATGGAATCATTACTCTTACTTTGAAAAATAATAATAGCTATGTTTCTGATATTTATGTTTCTTCATGTAATGCTGAAATACTCGAACTTATGATTTATGGCAATGGAACATATCCAAATGATATTCCGGCAGATTGGTCTTATACATCCGAAACAGGTAAATCGTCCATAATTAAATTATCAAAGAATATTCCTCATCTAATCAACGGCAGAAAATTTATGGTTGGCGATGCTATAGGTGCATTTTTTGATGATAATGGAACGAAAAAATGTGCAGGATACAAAGTTTGGGACGGAAGTAATTTGGAAATTACCGTATGGGGCGATGACAGCAACACTCCAGAAAAAGATGGCTTTGCCAATAGTGAAAATTATTCTTTCAAATTATGGGATTCTCAAGAAAGCAAGGCAATCAATGCCAGAGTTAAATATTTAAGTGGCGATAATTTCTTTGCCAATAACACTACAAGCGAACTCTCTGAAATTTATGGGGAAGATGTTGTTCAAAATATTGTGATTAATCAAGGCTGGAATTTGAATTCATCTTATATAATTCCAACAAATGCCTCATTGCCAAATATTTTCAATGACATAAAAGATGATATTGTTATCGTTAAAAATAGTTCAGGAAAGATTTACTTGCCTTCATCCGGAACAAATACAATTGGCAATTGGAATTATAAAGAAGCATACCAAATTTATGCAAAAAAACAACTTATATTGAAAATTAATGGTACCGAAGCGGTTCCGCAAAATACAGATATATATCTCATCAAAGGTTGGTCATTGGTGCCTTATCTCAGAAAATTTGAGAGCAATATCAATACTCAATTAAGCACTATCGAACAACATAATGTTTTGGTGATTGCAAAGAATAGCGCCGGTCAAGTTTATATACCTAATGGTGTTAACACAATTAATAATATGAAATTGGGGCAGGGCTACCAAATGTATCTCTCAAGAGTTGATACATTGGTTTATCCCGCAAACTATTTGAGCAGAAGTTCTTCATCTGAACCAATTGAGAATTACGATTCTAAACTTTTTGCTCCGAAAAGTTCGAATACAGGTAATAATTCAACACTTATTATCAATACTGATCTGGAAGATGATTCCGAATTAGCTGTTTTTGATAACGAAAGCAATTTAGTGGGAACATCAAGAGTAGTTGCTGGCAAATCAGTTATAACAATATGGGGTGATAATGAAATGACTGATTTCGATTTTGGCGCAAAGAATTCTGCAGAGCTAAGCATCAAATTATATAATGCAAAAAGCAATGAATTTGAAGATTTGAAAGGTATCGTTATTAGAGAATTACTTAGCAATAACAAAATGAGCAATCTAATTTATAATAAAGATGCTGTTTATGTGCTTGATAATTATTCAAATAATGAAATTGAACTTTCTATTAACCCAAATCCTGTTAGCAATAATGCAGAAATCGAATTCATATTGAAAGAAGAATCCGATATTACATTGAATCTATATGATAATGCCGGAAACAAAATCCAAAATTTGATAAATTCAAGAATGAATGCAGGAACTCACAGAATTAATTTAAACACTGAATTAATTTCATCAGGAAATTACAATCTTATATTAAGTTACGGAAACAAAACTATTTCAGAGAAATTAATTATATTAAAATAGTATTTCTATGAATTAACTAAAAATCCTCCGAATTTCGGGGGATTTTTTTTAAATATTTCTCAGCTTTTTTGAAATAATAACAACATTTTCAATAAATTTGTATCTTTATGTTAATCAATTAATAAAATTATGAAAAAATTAGATGATTTATTAAATAATGTTCAATTTGATTCAATTTTTGGAAAGATTGATAAAGAAATTAGTGGCATCGCATATAATTCAAAAAAATGTATCGACAATTCTGCTTTTGTTGCTATCAAAGGAATCGAAACAGATGGTCATAATTACATCGATTCGGCTATAAATAATGGTGCAACTGTAATTTTTTGTGAAATTTTACCTCAAAAAATATCCGAAAATATCACATATATTAAATGTTTGAATACTAGAATGGCTCTTGCCGAACTTGCACACGCTTTCTTTAATTTTCCTGCTAAGAAGCTGAAAATAATAGGAATTACCGGAACAAACGGAAAAACAACCATCTCCTTTTTGCTTAAATCTATTTTTGAAAATGCGGGATTTAATACAGCAATAATTGGAACAACAGGCATATATTTCAATAATCAATTTCAAAATTCTACGCATACTACACCTGAATCTTTAGAACTTGCTGAAATGTTTGATAATCTTTACAAAAATAATGTTGAATTTGTTTTTATGGAGGTTTCATCGCATGCTTTGGCACTGAATCGCACACATAATATTGATTTTATTGGTGCAATCTTTACAAATTTGAGTCTTGATCATCTTGATTATCATAAAAATATGGAGGACTACGCTTCTGCAAAGAAAATTCTTTTTGAAAATATGCAAAAATCCGGGCTCTGCGTTCTCAATGGCGATGATAATTACGCAAAATTTATGATAGATAATATTTCTAACACAAATTTTCATTTTGTTGGGCGAAAAAATGGGGAAGTACTGATCAATGATGAAGAATTGAATCTTGATTATTCACGATTCAAAATGAATGGAACAATAAATCTTGAAATAAAAACAAAATTATTGGGCAGTTTTAATATTGAAAATTGCGCCATAAGTGCCACTTTTGCAAGTTTGTTTGGAATTGATCATCAAATTATCAAAGATGCATTAGAAAATAGTGATGGCGCCCCCGGTAGAATGCAAAAAGTCATTCTCAAAAATGGGGCAATTGGTTTGGTTGATTATGCCCACACTCCCGATGCTTTGGAAAAGGCGATCAAATCCTGTAGGAATGCCCTATTAGCAGGCAATCACAGCAGTAAAGTGCTTTGCGTGTTTGGTTGTGGTGGCGATAGGGACAAATCTAAGCGCCCAATTATGGGAGAAATTTCGGCTTCGCTTGCAGATTATACAATTATTACTTCAGATAATCCAAGAACCGAAAACCCAATTGCAATCTTGAATGATATAATGGCTGGAATTGACAAAAAATTCTCTAACAAAGTTGAAATTATTGAAGATAGGGCAGAGGCAATCAAAAAAGCAATCCAAAATACTTCGCTTAATGACATAATTTTGATTGCCGGAAAAGGTCATGAGAATTACCAAATCATCGGAAAAGAAAAGTTTCATTTCGATGATGTTGAGCAATTAAAAAATAGTTAATCCATCTTCTATTATACATGTGCCACAACTTCAAAATGTGGCACAAGTGTGAATAATATTTCAATAATCCCCAATTTAACAAAATATTATCCTAATAGAATAATATCTTTTCGCATAAAGATTATGATTATTGAAAAAAAAATTATAATTATATCAATGAATATTCCGCAGAAATTATATAATATTATAGAGATATGATAAAATACTATGACATTTCCCAATTCAAAACAAATCGATAGCTATAGAATAATATGATAACATATAAAATATCATTTTGATAGCATGAATATCAATGTCAAGTTCGGCAATATATAGATCAACTTAAAAAATATATTGATAATATCTTCAGATATATCGAGTCATTAATGAGAAAAACAGATGTTTTATAATAATATATTGCTAATACTGTAAAATAGACTGTTGAATATCAAAAAAATTCAGTATTGGTAATTAAATATCTATTTATTGCAATTAACGAAGTTTCACAAGCCACAAACGAAGTTTCACAAGCCACCAACGGAGTTTCACAAGTAATCAACGGAGTTTCACAAGCAATCAACGGAGTTTCACAAGCCACCAACGGAATATTTATGGCATCCAACGGAATAAAATTGAACTTAAATTATCTATATTTTTATAGACTTTTTTTAATAATAGGGGATATAATAATTGTATTAATCAATGAAAGAGTTCTTTTGAATTGAATTATTGATTAATTATGTTTATGAAGAGTTTTTTTTTACTATAATATTATATAAGACTTGTAATTATTTTTCAACAGAGATGTCTCAATTTTAAACGAAATTTCTTTTTCCTTCGATTGAGTAGCAAGTCATCCAAGTTCTGTAATAAATTTACATATTCTATGATCTCCCAAATTGCTCTTTGTGTCTTTCTTTTTTTCGTAGTTTTGGGACGCTCTTTTATTAATTCACAATCATTAATCCCGAATTATATCAATGCTTTACTATCTTTAATATGAAGAATCAAAATAAAAACTCATAATGATTAATAGTTTTCAATATATAAATATGTGAGAATTTGAGATTATTTTCTTGTCAGTTGCTTAAATTTATTGTATTTTTGATTATGAAAAAAGATGTTTATATTACAAAAAGCGAAAAAGAGACTATTTCTCTTGGTGCTGAGTTTGCTGAAAGGCTTACTTTGGGTGATGTTGTGAGTTTTACCGGTGATTTAGGAGCTGGAAAAACCGAGTTTATTAAGGGAATTTGCTTGAATTTCAAAGTTCAAGAGATTGTTTCGAGTCCAACTTTCACAATTATGAACTTATATAATGGTGAAAGAAAAAATGACGATATAAGCATATATCATTTGGACTTATATAGATTAAACAGTACTAATGAATTAGCGGAAATTGGTTTTGATGAGTGTGTTTATGATGAAAAAAGCATAAAACTGATTGAATGGGCAGAAAAAGCTGGTACCAAATTAGACAAGGTGGATTACAAAATTGTAATTCACTTGAATGACGAAGACGAAGATTATAGAACAATTGAAATTTTTAATTTGAAAGAAAATGAAAATAATTAAAACTATAAAAGAGATGCAATTAATTTCCGACAATCATAAAATTGAAGGGAAAAAAGTTGCCGTTGTTCCAACTATGGGCTTTCTGCATAGCGGTCACGCCACATTGATAAGTAAAGCAAAGCAGTTAGCAGAAATTGTTGTAACCACTTTATTCGTCAATCCAAAGCAATTTGCTCCGCATGAAGATTTCGAAAAATATCCAAGAGATTTGGAACGCGACTTTCAAACGGCTTCATCTAATGGTAGTGATTATTTGTTTTTACCCGATATTCGCGAAATGTATCCAATCGGCTTTCATACAACAATTCAAATAAATGATATTACCGAGCCATTTGAGGGACAATTTCGCCCGGGTCATTTTGATGGAGTTGCAACTGTTGTAGCAAAATTATTCAATGCAGTTCGCCCAAATATCGCAATTTTTGGTCAAAAAGATTATCAACAATCTCTTTTAATCAAGAAATTAAATCATGATTTGAATTTTGGAATTGATATTGTGATTGCTCCAACAATACGCGAGGCTGATGGATTGGCAATGAGTTCGAGAAATACATATTTATC
>JANJUO010000177.1 GCA_024710535.1 bacterium | reverse complement strand
TTTTTTGATAAATATTTAATATTACGAAGCAAATAATTCATTTTTGCCGATATTGTTATAATATTTATATATGAAATTATAAATTAATTATGTTTATGAAGAATTATTTTTGGGAGAATTTTAATCTTATAAGGTTAGTATATTATATTTAAGTGCTAAAACGAAAAAAGGATGCTCATTTTTGTTATGGCATCCTTTTGTTTATCTTTATTTAAGGCAAATATCAAGTTTTTCTATGAATTCATCAATCTCTTTTTGGGTAACAATCAGTGGTGGAACGATTCTCAAAACAGTTCCGGACGCCGCATTTGCAATCACGAATTGTTCTAAAAGTTTTTCAACCAAAATGGTGGCATCAAAACTGAGCAATAAACCTTTCATCAGCCCTCTGCCACGTACTTCGAGAACTTTATCTGGAAATTTCGACATAATTTCTGTCAATTTTAGATGGAAATAATTACCTACGGAGTTGATTTGATCGATTAATCCACTTTCGAGTTCATTTAATACAACCATTCCGGTGGCACATGCAAGTGCATTACCTCCATAAGTGGTGCCGTGATTGCCTTTTTCCCAAACATTTGCCATTTTTTCGTTTGTGATAATTGCTCCCAAAGGCAATCCTCCGCCAAGTCCTTTTGCGGTGATGATTACATCGGGCAATATATTATGATGCTGGAATGCAAAATACTTTCCGCTTCTGCCAATTCCTGCTTGCACTTCGTCAGCAATAAATAGAAAGCCAAATTTTGCTTTTAATTCGAGGATTTTATTCATAAATTCTTCGGTTGGCTCGGAAATTCCGCCTTCGCCTTGTATAAATTCCAAGAAAATTGCAGCTGTTTTCTCATTAATTTTACTTTCCAAAGCCGAAACATCGTTTAATGGTAAAACATAAGAATTTTCGAGAAATGGTCCCATATTTATTTTGTAATTTGGCTTGTCCATAATTGAAAGGGCACCATAAGTTCTGCCGTGAAATCCGCCACTGAAGCCGTAAATATTTGTTTTATCTTGGTCGAAACCCCATTTTCTTGCTAATTTAATTGCTCCATCGGCGGCTTCTGTGCCTGAATTTGTATAAAAAACTCTATCCAAGCCGCTGATTTGCTTAATTTTTTCAGCAAGAGTGATTTGTGGCTCTTGATAAAAATAATTTGAAACGTGTAGATATTTTTCTGCTTGAATTTTGATTGCTGAGATGATTGCGGGATGGCTATGTCCCAAAGCATTAACGGCTATTCCGGCAAGAAAATCCAAATATTTGTTGCCATTTTTATCAAAAATATAGCATCCATTTGCATGATCAATAGCAATTGGCAATCTTTTATAAGTTTGAAGAATTGCACTTTTTTCGCGATTAATTATATTTTCGTTCATAATAATATTTATGCTGATTTAATAGAATTTTTGAAATAATATTTTGCTTCTTTACCATTGTTGACTGTGTCGGCGCTAATCACGATTTTTGTAATACCCGGTAAATCAGGCACTTCAAACATAATCGGTAGCATCACTCCTTCCACAATCGCTTTCAAAGCACGGGCACCGGTTTTTCTTTCTTTCGCTTTTGTAATAATAGCGTCAACGGCATCCGGCTCGAATTCAATTTCCACATTTTCGTATTCGAGCAATTTTTTGTATTGCTTAACGATAGCATTTTTTGGCTCAATGAGAATTTGCTTCATTGCTTCTTGGGTTAATTCTTCCAAAGGAGCAAGTATTGGCAATCTGCCTGTCAATTCCGGGATAAAGCCAAATTTAATCAAATCATCCGGCTCGATATGTTTTAATAAATCATAATTATCATCAACTTTTTCGAAAGTTGGAGCGGTAAATCCGATAGTATTTTGCCTCATTCTACGAGCTATAATCTTTTCCAATCCCTCAAATGCGCCGCCACAAATAAATAAAATGTTGGTTGTGTCTAAATAAATCAAAGGTTGCTCGGGATGTTTTCTGCCGCCTTTAGGTGGAACGCCAGAGCGAGTTCCTTCCAAAATCTTGAGCAAAGCTTGCTGAACACCTTCACCTGAAACATCGCGAGTGATAGAGGATGATTCGCTTTTTCTGCCAATTTTATCCATTTCATCAATGTATATGATGCCTCTTTGAGCCAAATCTACTTTATAATCTGCACTTTGTAGCAATTGCAAAAGCACTGATTCAACATCATCGCCCACATATCCGGCTTCAGTAATAGTTGTTGCGTCAGCAATTGCAAAAGGCACTTTGAGAATTTTTGCTAAAGTTCTTGCAAGAAGAGTTTTTCCGGTTCCGGTTGGTCCAAGTAGCAAAACATTGCTCTTTTCGATTTCCACATCATCTTCTTTTTTATACAAATCATTATATTTAATTCTTTTGTAATGGTTATAAACAGCCACCGACAAAACTCGTTTAGCGTATTCCTGCCCGATAACATATTCGTCGAGTTTGCGTTTCATTTGCAATGGAGTTGGGAGCGAGTTCTCTTTCATTAATGGCAATTCTTCCACTTGTGAACGCTTAAGAATTTCGGACGCATTAACTACGCAACTATCACAAATCAAGGTATTATTCAATCCTTGAATTAAAAAAGAAACTTTGTGCTCAGGTTGCCCACAAAATGAACATGTTCTACCGTTAGTTTTTTTCTGCATTTTTTCTTTATAAAATATATTATTAAATAATTTCTTACAATTTTTCTGAATGCCTTTAGACGATATAAATTGAATAATGTTGAATAGTATTCAATCAAAAAAAATGGGATTTATTGAATAAATTGATTCAATTTCCAGAGATCTTTATTGTTTTTGTTGAGAATTGGTTTGAGAGAGGAGAATGCTGTTTTGCCTATAAATTTCTTAATTCGCTTATATTCTTGCAATTTCAAAGGTAATTCTTCATCGATTGGAATTTCTAAGTTATTCATTTGCAACATCATATTAATTTTTAATTGCATTGATAATTCAATATTTAATTTTATTAAATTAATCATATCAAATAATATTAATGTTTCGAATCTCTCTTTGATTTTGCTAATATAATTGCCAATTTTTGAATTTGAGAATTGCCCCTGCTCAAATAAATTAATGAGTTCCATCTCTTCGTCGAGTTCGGAATTTATCCATTTTATGATATTTTTCTCACTTGCAGAAAAAATCAAACTTGTTGAAATCGCAAAAATAATCATTATCAAAACGGCTTGAGTTACGGGCGGCAATAGAAACATATTATAAAAAATATGAAGAATCAATCCTGGAATTACTGAAATAATAACTGCAATGTAATGATTAAAATTCTTGACTTCTTTCAAAAATATAATCAAAACACCGGCAAATGCAACGGTGGCTCCATGCATTATCGCAGTGCCAAAGCCTCGAACAATTTGCAACATAATATTGCCATCGCTTGCATTAATATAATAATAAATGTTTTCTGAAAATGCGAAGCCGCTACCGATTATGAAGCCATAAATTGCGGCATCGCTCATAAAACCAACATATCCTTTCTTGATG
>JANJUO010000273.1 GCA_024710535.1 bacterium | reverse complement strand
GGAATGCCTTTTGGTTTAATTTTTTATCTGGTGAGACCAATAAATAGCAATATGCTTGCGTATTGCTTCTGCCAACACTGCCACGCAATTGATAAAGTTCTGCCAAAACAAAATTATTTGCCCTATTAATTAGCATTGTATTTGCATTTGGAATATCTATTCCGGATTCGATAATTTTTGTGGAAAGCAAAACATCAAATTTTCCGGCAGTGAATTTTTCCATAATAGATTCAAGCATTTTTGGCTTCATTTGTCCATGAGCAACCACAAATCTCAAAGTTGGGAGCAGCATTTGAAGTTGCATTGCCACCTTATCCAAATCATCTATTTTATCACTAACAAAAAATACTTGTCCACCACGCTCCACTTCACGATTAATGGCATTAACAATAGTTTCATTATTCCATTCCACAATTTCGGTATAAACAGGTAATCTATTTCTTGGAGGAGTTTCAATCAAACTCAAATCGCGTGCTCCAAGTAAAGAAAAATTTAATGTTCTTGGAATTGGAGTGGCAGTGAGCGTTAGTGTATCAATATTTGATCTTAATTGCCTGAGTTTTTCCTTTGCAGAAACACCAAATCTATGCTCTTCGTCAATTATCAATAAGCCCAAATTCTTAAATTCCACATCTTTCGATAGTAATCTATGAGTGCCGATAAGTATGTCCAATCCGCCTTGCCTTAGATGAGATAGCATTTCTGTTTGCTGTTGAGGAGTTCTAAATCTCGAAATAGCATTAATATTCACAGGGGATTTTCCGAGTCTATCTTTGAAAGACATATAGTGCTGTTGTGCAAGAATAGTGGTTGGAACCAAAACCGCTACTTGCTTACCGGATTGCACTGCCTTGAAAGCGGCACGAATTGCAACTTCTGTTTTTCCAAAACCAACATCACCACAAACCAATCTATCCATTGGAGATTTTGATTCCATATCCTTTTTTATCTCGAATGTTGTGCGAGCTTGATCAGGGGTATCTTCATAAGGAAAAGATGCTTCGAATTCTTTTTGCCAAAGCGAATCTGCAGGAAAAGCAAATCCCGTTTGAGCTTTGCGCTGTGCATATAGAGTTATCAAATCCCTTGCAATATCTTTAAGTTTCTTCTTGGTTCGCTCTTTCTTACGAGCCCAATCAGTTGAGCCAAGTTTACTAAGAATAGGTGCAGAATTTTCATTTGCAGAGTATTTTGTTATTTTATTTATGTAATTAAGAGAAACATAAAGCAAATCATTTCCAGCAAAGATTATTCTAACACAATCCTGCTGACTTCCACCCATCGTAACTGTTTGAAAACCATCAAATTTTCCGATACCTTTTTCAGAATGAACAACGTAATCACCAATTTTCAATTCTTTCAATTCATTTATGTTGATTGATGCGGCTTTTATGCTTTTTTTTGTATCGCGAATTCTTCTATGCTCGAATATTTGATGCTCGGTAATAATTGCCGAAAAAATATCATCACAAATAAATCCATTCGAAAATCCATATTCAGTATATCTGACAGATTGATGCAAAACAGCATTTGTAGCAAGTTCGGTACTTGTTTCGGTAGTTTCTGTATCTTGTATTTCGTTAATATTTTCAACAATTTCACGTAAGCGTTGTGTGTGAATTTTTCCGTCCGCCGACAAGACAATTTTATAATTCAAAAATGATAATTTTCTTAATTCAAATATAAAATCTTTGATTGAAGCATTGAAATTGGGCTGTAATCTTGATTTTATCGTAAAATCTGTCTTCGAAAGAGGATTTATCGAAAGAGTTTTATAAGCTAATAATTTATCTTGAATATTGTCGTTCAATTCTAATTGTTCGGGTGTATCCAAAATGCAAATACTACTTTTTTTTATATAATCGAAAATATCCGCTTCTAATATATTTGCAGATGAATCAAAAAAATTTGCAATGAAATCAATTTCTTTATGCTCACGAATAGATCGCTGGGAAAGTGGCTCGAATTCTCTGATTGAATCCACTTCATCACCCCAAAATTCAATTCTTAAAGGATTATCCCAACCTATTGGATATATATCAACAATGCCACCTCGAATTGAAATATCTCCTTGAGAAAAAACATATTCCTTTCTATCGAAGCCATTGAGCATTAATTCGGTGGTGAATTTCTCAAAATTATAATTGTCGCCCAATTTAATTGTTAATTTATGAGCATTCAATGAACTTGGCTTTGGCAAAAGAAATTCAAAAATATCGGGTGTGGCAATAGCAATACCGTTATGCAAATTCAAATTTTTTCCTAATCCATCAATCAACCAGCCATTGTGATCATCATCGGCATTTCCCACAATTTTTATGTGTTTTGGCGGCTTTGATAAAATAGAGATCGTAGATTCATCAACAATTAATTTCAAATCATGATACCATTCTTCTGCACTTTCATAATTTTGAGTAATTATAAATAAAGGTAGATTTGATAAAATAGATAATTTTGCTGTAAAAAGTTGCTTTAATGAGCCAGCAAGATATTTTACAGATAAATTATTTTTACCACTAATTAATTCTTCATAAACAAAAGAAGCAATTTTTAATTTATTTAATATACTTTCTATAGATTTAGAAATTGATTTCAATTCAAAGCCGATATTTATAATCTAAAATTTATCAAGATTCAAAATTAATAAATTTTTTAATTAAAATTGATAAAAATTATTAATAATAGAAAATTGGTAAGGATGTAGATGATAAAATGATTTGCACATTATCACCAACACATCTATGAACTCAGCGCATTGCCTAATTCTCCTAATAAAAAAATAGGAAAATAAAGTCTATTTTATAATAGTTTATGCAAGTCGATTGAAAGAGCAATTTATGCATTTATAACATTCAAATTCTGTAAAAATAGGTTTATAATATTTTCTGAAAATTAAGCATAAACCATATTAGGATTTGATGCCATAATTGAAATTGCATAACCATAATCCATTAAAATATCATATTCAAGATTTGAACAGAAATGAGACATTTCAATTTCTCGATCTTCATCCATATCCGCAATAACATTAATCCAAATATGTTCAGGATCATCTGGAGAAACTTCTAAATTTTTGAACTTTATTTCAGGATACATTTCTTGAACTTTAGCAAGTAGTTCAATTATCAGCTGTTGCTGTTTGTAATTGATTCTCATTTTATTATCTCCAAAATAATTTCAATAATTTCTTTTGAATTTTTTAATTGTTCCGTAGCTTCTTTTTTACTAATCCCCATTTGATAATCAGCTTTATTTCTTTTCTTTTGTAATTCGCCAATATATCCTTTGTATTTAGACGAAATAACTTTCCTTCTATTAAAAAAGTTATCAGCAAATAATATTTGGATTGTTTTATGTTCTATTTTTGGCTCAATTCCAATTGAATAAAGTGCTGCAATTGCAGTTTGAAAAGCCGCATAATAAGCCCTATTTGCAGATGCATTATATAATTCATTATCAAATGCAATATCTGCACATTTCAAATTTTCTAATGCTCTATTGATAAATACATCTTTCATAAAATATGCATTTTCCCATAGTTTCTTAATTCAATATTACAAAAATACACATAAAACAA
>JANJUO010000272.1 GCA_024710535.1 bacterium | reverse complement strand
TTTTCATCAAATTTTTATAAATCTGTTTAGTATTATTGATTTTAATTGGAAATCCAATCAAACTTTGCGAAAAATAAGCTTCCATATCTTTTATCCAAAGCAAATTTTCAGGTATTAATTCGTAATAAATTTTAGCAATATTGATTCGTTGGGATGAAATTTCATCAAAATTTATGTTTTTGATATGTTCAATAAAACTATTTTCCAAGACCTCGGTTTCCTCCAAATTCAAATTGCTCACCAATTTATTATAATCAAGAGATTTTCCAAACATTTTATTCAAAAGTCGAAATCTGAATGTTGAATAATTAAACAGTTTCGGATTTCCATAGAATTGCAAATTTGCAAGCATCATTTTTTTTAGGGCAGAATTCTCTGAATTTCTCTGAATTTTTATTTTCAAATCGGTTTTGATGATGCCACCGAATGGAATACCAACTGATTTATATAGAGAATACAAAGTGGCATTTGCAAATTCCGGAAATTTGGAGTAGGGGAGAGATAAAGCCCTATCATCAAAAATCTCAAATCCCAATGCAATCATTTCATTAAGAATTGAAATATTTTTATTGACAAACAAGCCGAATGGATGAATATAATAAAAAATGGTATTATCTTTATCGATAGAATCAAAATCAAAATTAACAAGAAAATTATCGTTATAATCATAGTATTTAATTTGCTTTCCGGCTTTTTGAGCTGGCAAAATTACACCTTCGGGCAGAAATCTTGGTAGAAAAACTATTTCTTTCTTTGAATTTTGAAGATAAAGCAAAAGTGCTTGCCTTGCCAAAATCGTAGCAATGAATCCATTATCCAAAAACGAATTTCTTGAATTGAAGTCTGATTCCAAAACTGGCTTGTGAATGAGCATCGCTTGATTATTTTCCCAAATATTAAATCGAAAATGGAATTTCTTCAAAAAAAGAGTAATTTGAAACAAATAAGGATGTTTGCTCTACAAAATTGGTAGTTCAAACATCCTTTTTATGAAATTTCAACTCAAATCATTCTTTTGAAACAATCCTTTTGTTAGATTACTTTTCGAAAATTGTAAAAACAGCACCGTCTATTTTGCCAAAATCATCAAAAATCGGAGAGCCGGTAAGATTGACATTCAAATGTGGACTATCTTGATGAATGATTAGTCCTTCAAGATTAAAAATAGACTTTTTGGTTTTGGTTATTGAAGCAAATGGTTTTGAAGTATTTTGTGAAAAAAAGCTATCAAAAAATAATCTCATATCATCCAAACTTTCTTCATTTCCATGTAAATTGAAAATTTCGAAGGCTTTTTTGTTCGCAAAATTAATGATGCCATTTTTATCAACCATAACTTCGCCAATTGGAGTATTTTCGAGCACTCTATGCAATAGGTCACGGTTTCTTGTTGCCTGCTCTTCGTATTTTTTGGTTTGAGTAATGTCGATAAAAGTTATTACTATACCTTTAACTGCGTTCTCGATTGTACGATAAGGTAATATTTTTAACAAAAGCCAAATATTATTTGTGGTTTTGAGTTCGGTTTCGATCGGTTTAAGTGTATGAAGAACGCTCTCAGCATCTTGGAAAAAATTGTCATATTGGAAATTGTAAGAAATATGATTAATTGGTCTGCCCAAATCATTATCGATAAGATTTACAAATTTTGCCACAGCAGGAGTGAATTTTCTCACTCTTAATTTCAAATCTAAAAATATAGTCCCGATAGAAGTAACGTTGAACCAATTATTGATGTCATTATTCAACTCGGTTAATTCTTCAATTTTGTTCTGATATTCGGAATTAACAGTATAAAGCTCTTCATTTACGGATTGCAATTCTTCGTTTGTGCTTTGCAATTCCTCATTCGATGCAATTAACTCTTCATTTGTTGCTTGAAGTTCTTCGTTCGAAGTTTCCAACTCTTCGATAGTTGCCTGAAGATTTTCTTTTGAATATTTAAGCTCTTGCTCCAAATCTTTGATACGCAAACCAATATTGGAACTCATATCAAATTTTTCGGATGCATTTTCACTTTGAGTAGCTTTATCAGCTGGAAGGAAAATCAATAAAATTAGATTTGCTTTGGTTTTTTCGTGGGTAAAAGGTCTAACAAGCAGATTGACAAAATGCAGTTTATTATCAATTTCAATGGAAATATCATTATACAATACATCTTTTTTTTCTTTCATCACTCTATGAATTGCGGTTCCGATAGCAATAGATAATTCATTTGGAACCATATTCAAAATATTCAAACTAATTTTTCCGATTGGCAATTTCACAAATTTATTAATATCATTGTAAACGTGCAAAATATCATATTTCTCGTTAATCACAACTGAAGCAGGAACAAATTGTTTGAATAAATTTGCAGAAATATCCTCAAACAATTCATTTTCGGGTGTGATTTTATGAGCTGGTTCTTTGTTTGGAAGAATTGGTTGTCTTTTTATTATCGGCACATAAAATTCATCGATTATTGATTGCTTAATTCCTTCGTTATTTTGGTAAATTTTCCATTTATTATCAATTGTATAAAAATAACTCGATAAATCGCCAATAGATTCACTTGTTCCCAAAAATAAAAAACCACCATTTTGTAAAGCAAAGCTAAAAGTTGTAAGCACTTTTTTCTGCATAATTGGAAGAAGATATATCAAAAGATTTCTGCAACTAACCAAATCAATTTTCGAAAATGGAGGATCTTTTATAATATTATGTGTTGCAAAAATTACCATTTGTCTGATTGAATCATTTATTTTGAATGTGTTGCTGTTTTTAATAAAATATTTTTTCAATCTTTCATCGCTGACATCAGTTACGATGCTTTCAGGATAAATACCTGTACTTGCATATTCAATTGAATCTTTGTCGATATCTGTAGCAAAAATTTTCACATCCCCTGTAAAATTTTCTTGCTCCATAAATTCTTTAAACATAATGGCAAGAGAATATGCTTCTTCTCCTGTGGAGCATGCAGTAACCCAAACGCGAATTGATTCGTTAGATTTTTTCTTTTTGAAAATATTGGGAATAACTTTGTTTTTCAAAATATCGAATGCTTCGGGGTCGCGAAAAAATTTTGTTACACCAATTAATAATTCTTTGTATAAAATATTAACTTCAGTAGGAGAATCAACAATTAATTTCATATAATCATCAATAGTGTCGAATTGATGAACACTGATTCTTCGCTCGATTCTTCTAACAATTGTATTTGGTTTGTAATAAGTGAAATCAGTTGAGGTACGAGTACGGATAGCCGCCAAAATTTTGGATAAAGCATCGCCTTCATTGATAATAACATCATCTTTGGAATCATTACCTGAAATTAATGGATGGGCAACGTATTTGATAAGTTGATCGCCCATTTCACCCGGCGGTAAAATATAGTCAACAAGACCTGTAGAAATAGCACTTTTGGGCATTCCATCGAATTTCGCAGATGCCTCATTTTGAGCCATAACCATTCCGCCAGCGCCTTTTATCGCTCTAATGCCTAAAGTTCCATCAGAACCGGTACCCGAAAGAACAACTGCAATTGCTTTCTCTCCGTAATCCTCGGCTAATGATCGAAAAAATATATCAATAGGAAGATTTAGCCCTGTGGTTGGTCTTTGATCAGTTAAATATAATTTATTATGAAAAATAGTCATATTCTTTTTGGGTGGAATCAAGTAAACGCAATTTTTCTTAACACGCATACCATCTTCTGCACGATAAATCGGCATATCAGTGTATTTTGAAAGTAATTCACCCATCAAACTTTTATAATCAGGAGATAAATGCTGAACAACAACAAAAGATAAACCACAATCAGCTTTGATATTTCTGAAGAATGTTTCCAATGCCTCCAAACCACCTGCCGATGCTCCAACACCTACAACAGGAAAAACTTCCTGAACTTCAGTTTCAAACTGCAAATCTATTGATGACTCCAATTCCTGCTGTTTTACTTTGATTTCAGAAGCAGTTGGTTTGTCGAATGTAACTTTCTTTTTCATTATTCAAATCTTATTCTATTTTTGCACAAAAACACAAAGTAATTTAAGTATTATTACAATAAATGCAAAACAAAAAAAATCAATTATTGCTCTAACTCTCAAAGATGATTGAAATAATTTGAAATTAATTCAAAACTAATTGCTGATGAACAATTAGAATTATCAACTTAACTATAAATTAACTTTTATTTTCATTGATAATATATTTTTTTTTGGTAATTTTAAAGTTTAAATTAATGTAATTTTGGAAAATTAGATTAAATTTTTTTATTCCGTAGATAATTATTCTATTTTATACATATTGAGGTATTTTTTTATGAATTTTAGAAAACTGTTTTTTGCAATACTAATTCTATCTTTAGTGTTGATAAATCAAAGTTTTTCGCAGGTGATTATAAGTCAATACACCGAAACCGAAACCGGTTCTTTTCCAAAAGGTATTGAATTATGGAATCCTACATCAACCACTGTAAATTTTGCCACAACACCTTTAATGGTTAGGCAAGGAACAAATGGTTCAGCCACTTTAACAACTTTGGCTACAATTTCAACAGGAACATTGGCACCGGGCGAAGTTTATGTTGTTGGAACAAATGAAATCAAAACATACATGGATTTAAACGGTATAAATGCTAAATTTACTTTCCATAACTCTCAATTCAATGGTGATGACGCATTACAAATCACTGTTGGAGGTGTTGTAACTGATATTTTTGGTAATATTGGTAATGACCCTGGCACAGAATGGCTTGGCTCGGGTGTTTCAACTGCTAATCAAAACATTGAATTGAAAAGTGGAATAACATCTGGCAGTTTGGTTAATTGGACAGATCCAAGCCAAAGATTCCAATATGTTGGTCCCGGAACTGATTTAACAGGTTTTGGTGTTGCTCCCGGTCAATTAAAACCAGAGCCATCATTCGAAATTATTAATAGCGAAAATTTTACAAATATGACTTTGGGCAATTGGGTTCCATATAGCGTAACATCAAATAGAAATTGGTTTGCATCATCATTTTCAAATAAAACTTTTGCATCAATGAATGGCTTTGGTGCTGATGCTGCAAGTAATGACTGGCTAATTTCACCAGAATTTGATTTATCTTTATATCAAAATATTAAATTCTCATTTTCATATCAAAAAAGAAATACAGGTCCAAATCTTGATATAAAAATTTCTTCAGATTATGTTCCAGGTACAGATCCAATGAATGCAACATGGACAACGCTTGGAACAGTAACGGCTGCAGGTTGGGCTTATCAATCTTATGACCTTTCGGCTTTTGATAAAAAAGGTACTTTTATTGCATTCCATTATACTTCTACTGGAACGGTTTCTGGTGCGGCGGCTGAATGGAATTTGGATGAATTGCTTGTTACAGGTGATTTCAAATCGGGTACAGTTGCCGAAAAAATGATTATTGTTAAAACAAATCCTACAGTTCCTGTTCAAGGTGTTCCATTTGAACTTATTGTTCGCGCAATTGATAAAAATGGTTTCCCAACTCCATTATCAACTAATACATTTATTGAATTGAGAAAAATAGTTGGTACTGGAAATCTTACAGGTAATTTGACTGCAACTTTACCTGCCGGAACTTCAAAGATTTCTTTCCCAAATTTGATGTATAGCGGTAACGATAGATTGCGTATCAGAGTTGCTACTCCAGACAACAAACCGGGTCCACAATTTTTAGCAGATTACGAACAAGATTTCATGACAGTAACTAAGCCGACTCTTACTGCAAATGTTTATAGTTTTGCCCACATTGGATCAGTATTGCCGATTGAAGCAATAGCATTAACTGATGGAAAAGTCTCAGCAAATTATACAGGTTATGATGTAAATCTAACAATTACTCCATCAACTTTTACAGGCTCCACTAAAAAGAAAATGATGAACGGAAGTGTTTTGTTCAGCGATATAGTATTTACTGCAACAGGAACTTATACAGTTTCATTATCTGCTCCTTATCTTGGAACAAGCGTTAATTATCAAGTAAATGTTATCAATCAACCTGCAATGAGCGAAGTAATTGTTCCAAAAGTTATCAAAGGCGATGGAGCATTTCTTGAAAATGGCGGAACAGGTAGAATTCCTTCATTAGCATTAGTGAAATTTACTGGCTTACAAGCAAATGCAGAATATAGATATACAACAGGCATCACTCGTAATATTCCAAATAATATGTCGAATCCAGCGGGAAGAAACATGGTTAGAAAATGGAACGAAAACGGTTGGCAATTCTTAAGCAGTGGAAAAAGTTTAACAAATCCTGCAGAATATTCATCTTTCAAATCAGATGCAAGTGGTAATGCTCAAGTTTGGGTGAACGTAGTTCCAGATGCAACAACAGATGCGGCTTCTGGTTATAATGTTTATTGGCTTGTTGAATTAGGTAATGCTTACGGCAATGTTATTAATAGATTCTACACAACTTCAACTTCAAAAACTGTACAAATTGGATATGGCATTACTCAAGCATCAGGTATTTATGAAAGTAGAAGCACAATGAATCCAACAAATATTGTTGCTCTTTATGACCAAAATAATGCTGTTATTACAACTGCAATTGTACAAGATGATGGCGCTACTCTTCAAACTCCAGGTTTCCTTCATCAATCACCTTGGTTTTATGCAAATTATGAAAATTCAAAAGGTGCATGGGCAACTGTGATTCCTAATGATTTGGTTGGTGGTGTTAGAAGAATTTCAGAATTAGATAAAAACGGAAATATTCTAAAATCCTTTACAGATGATGATGGTGTTTGGGCAGGTTATGTTACAGAAGGTAGTAATTATGCAATGAATCCTCCTGCTGAAGTTATTGGTCAGATTTATTTTGCTACTCCAAATGTGAAATTTGCAAATGTTGCAACCGGCTCAAAAGTATGTAATACTGGCAAACCTTTTGAATTATTGTTTGATGCTCGCGGTGTTTCATTAGCTCATATTTGGGTTGCTAAAGATAACAATCCTTATGAATTGCTTGCAGGCAATGTTGATTTAAGAAACAACAAATATGATTGGAATATTATCAGAAGTATGTTTAG
>JANJUO010000267.1 GCA_024710535.1 bacterium | reverse complement strand
TCTGGCATAATTGGTTCGAATTCATTTTGCACAGGAGATTATACAGAATTAAGTTCAGAATTCAGCGATAACACATATAATTATTTATGGTCAACGGGTGAAACTACAAATTCTATCAAAGCATCAAAAGCCGGAAATTATTGGCTCAAAATTTCAAATAGTAAAGGATGTTTCGATAGTACAGCAATCCAAGTTTATGAATTCAAAAGTGTTGCTGTAAAAATAAAAGGTGATTCTGTTATTTGTGGAAATTTCGAATCGATACTCTCTGCCGAGCCAATTCCTTTTTTCCCTGATGCTGACTATAGTTATGAATGGAATAATAATGCAATTACCAAATCAATCAAAACAAATCAAACCGGAAGATATTTTGTTAAAGTGTCTGTAAATGGTCAGTGCTTTGGCTACGATACTTTGGAATTGGTAAAATTTGATGTTCCAAAAATCAAATTAAATTATCATGATACAATTTACGCTTGTGATGGCGATAAAATAAATCTTGACATAATTGATTTTAATCAAAATTTGAATTACCGTTGGAATACTGGCTCTATCAATAAAACTATCCAAGTAATTCAATCCGGAAAATACACAGCCAAAGTAACAAACAAAGGATTTTGCGAAGATTCGGCATCTGTTTTTGTTATCTTCAATTCAAAGCCGAAGGTTGAAATTTCAACTGATGGCATTTACGCTATTTGCAAAAATCAGCAAATTACTTTGCGAGCCAAGTTCAAAGATAATTCTTACAAATATCAATGGTCTGATGGCTCTACTTCAGACTCAATTGTTGTTTCTAAAGCTGGAATCTATAAATTAATTGTAAATAATGGAAATTGCGTAGATTCTGCTCAAGTAAGCATTTCAGTCACAGATTATCTACCTGTTGTGATAGCCGGAAAAACCGCAATTTGTGGGAATGAATCTGCTCAACTTTCTGCTTATATCAATAATTCTCTGCCCGGAACAAAATTTGAATATTTGTGGAATACCGGTGATACAACAGACAATATAACAGTAATGAATACCGGAACATATTTTGTCAGAGTCAAACAAAAAGATGGTTGCGAGGGTTTCGATACAATTTATGTGAATAAATATAAATTGCATTACCCTGAATTGAACAAAAATATCTGGACAATTTGCAAAGGCGACAGCATAGAAATTTTGGATTTGAAATTTGATTACAATTTCAGATATAAATGGAATGACGGCATTGAAGGCTACAGGCGTCATATCAGCAAAGCCGGAACATATATTTTATCAGTAAGCGACAATGGATTTTGCATAACTGCCGATACAGTTACAATTGAAGTTATTGATGTTCCTAATGCTGAAATCGAGCTACTTGGTCCAAATGTACTTTGCAATGGAAATCAAACAAAAATAAAAATAAAAAATAAATCAGATGAATTTGATTACATTTGGTCAACCGGCGAAAAAACTGATGAAATTTCAGTCAATAAAGCAGGAAAATATTATCTTTATGCCAAAAATAAATTAAATTGTGCAGACACCGCATTCATTGAAATTTTCTCATCCGATGCAGTAACCCCAATTATTTCAAGCAATATCGACACATTATGCAAAGATGAAGTTGCAATTTTAAAATTAAACTATAAATTCGCAAAATATTTGTGGTCCACCGGAGACACAGCAGAATCAATCAATGTTAATCAAGCAGGCAATTATTACGTTACTTGTTATGATTCACTGGGTTGTGATTATTTTGCGGAGATAAATATTTATCAACATAATATTGAGTTACTTATTAATGAATTCTCAATTGATTTTGGAAAAATTTGCCAATTTGATAAATATTCCAATAAATTTATTATTCAAAATAATTCGAATATTGATCTGAAATTCAAATTATCAAATGGAACAAATGCAGATTTCAAATATTTTAATAGTAATTTTATACCCAAAAACGGTAACTTCGAAATAGAAGTTGATTATATACCAAATAGTTACGGATTGCAAACCGATTCATTAACCTTGGAAATTCTCGAACCGTGTTATTTCCAATATAAGTTTTATATGAAAGCTGAATTTTTGAAAAGCGTTGACATTAAAACTACTGATAATATCGGAAACGAAGGTGATACAGTTTGCATTCCTCTCATTATCAAAGATTATTGCTCTGATAGCAGCAAAGATATTGAATACATTGATGTAAAAATCAAACTTTTTGCCGATGTTGCACTTCCGCTTTTCTTAAAAAATCCACAATCGCAAATTATTGAAAATATTATCAAAAATGGTTACCGTGAAATAACAATCCGAACCAAAAATTTCAAATTAAGTAGCAGTGACTATATTCTATTTGAACTTTGCTATTATTTGTTAGCTGGTGGCAGGGATTCCACTGCAATAAGCATAACTAATCTAAAATATGAAGAAAGAGAAATTTCTGCAGTAACGACTGACGGCTCTATTCAAATTCTGGGTTGCGCTGTGGAATTAAAGAAATTTATTGCATTTAATCCAACAAAAATTCTTGTAAATGATTTTTCAACAAATTCAATAGATATTGAAATTGAAACACAAGAAAAAGGTAATTTTTCATTACAGATTTATAATTCTAACTCAAACAAAATCAATGAATATTTTTTCAAAAAGTCAAATTCAGATTTTGAATTGATAAAATTTCAAAAAGAAACAAGTAATTTGTCATCAGGTTTATATTACATTATTTTGGAAAGTCCGGAAAATATCAAATATTCAAAAACATTGCTAATAAAATGAGA
>JANJUO010000195.1 GCA_024710535.1 bacterium | reverse complement strand
AGTTTCAACCAATGCTCTATATCTCTTTTCGCTTTCTTCTGCTCTATTCTTTTCTAATAAATAATTTTTATGAAGAAACTTTATAATTAAGTAAATGAATACAGAACAATAAATAATTGTGATGAAACTATCTATCCAACGTTCTTGCTCGGAAACAAAACCAATTATCAAATCCGGTCGTAAAAGTTGAAGAAAATATACAGCCGAAAGTAGAACCAAATGAAGTGAAAGTACATAAAATTTATTTTTATCAGGAACAACAATCAGTGCGAGTATTAAAATTACAATCATTGTTATATTATTCGATCCATCAATACCACCATTAAAAATCCATATTATTGACACTCCATGCATAGCAAAAATTATAATTGGTAAAATTAATGGATTCATTATTTTCTTAAATCTTACAAAGTAGTATAAAAATCCTAAAGCCGTAGTTAAAATAAGTGGAATTATACTTGCAGTTAACGATGTTGCAAGCACAAAATTCATTATCGATCCAACAATGCTTGTTAGAAAACCAATAATTATAGATGATAAGAAAAGACGATTTTCTAAAGAAAAATTCTCTTTCTCTGCAAATATATAACTGATAAATTCTTTAATTTTCATTTATTCCCCCTTTTCATTATTAATTGGCAAACTAAACCAAAACGTAGAGCCAACTCCTTCTTCACTTTCCACCCAAATTTTTCCGTTGAGTAAAGATACTAATTCTTTCGAAATAGTTAATCCAAGACCAATTCCTTCATAAGTTCTGGAAATTGAAGAATCTAATTGATGGAATAAATTAAATATTTTATCATGTAATTCTTGATTAATGCCTATTCCAGTATCTTTTACAAAAAATGATATTTCTTCTTTGTTTAAGACATAACCAATACTTACTTCGCCATCATGTGTAAATTTTATAGCATTACTTAGAAAGTTCGATAATATTCTTGAAATAATTATCTGATCTGAATTAATTGTCAATTCACTTTCTATAATATTCATATCTAATGATAATTTTAACTTTCTTTTATTTGCAATACTATAAAATGAATCATATAAATCATTCATAAGTGTATTTAAATGGAAAGAATGTATGTTAATAGAAAATTGATTTGTTTTGATTTTCGACATTTCTAATACATTGTTAATTGTTTCTATTAGACGGTTACTACTTTCTTTTATAAATTCAGAATAATCTTGCACTTCTTCGGGAGAAAGATTTTCATGCTTAAGTAATTGTGTAAATCCAACGATTTGATTTAATGGTGTACGAATTTCATGAGTCATATTACGGAGAAATGCTGTTTTAAGGTCATCACTTTCTTCTGCTTTTTTCTTAGCAATTTCTAAATCAATTGATTTTTGTCTTGTATCAGTTATTATACTTTTTAATTTTACATTATAATAACCAAATAAGTTAATCCCAATCATTGATAATAGAAGTAAACCTGTTATTTGAGTCAGCCAAACAGGTACTAATTGATTATATTCATTGAAATCTACTTTATAAACAATTATATTAAGTTTGAATAATATTAGATTTGTGATAATTCCTACTACAAATACACTTAACAAAACAAGAGTGAGCTTTTTACCAAAGAATATAACACTTAATAGTACTGCAAAGAATAAATATATCATTCCAAGACCAAAAAAACTATAGTTTGCAAACGATGTAAATGCTACTATTGTTAGAATTGATATTGCAAATATAATTATTGTTTCATATTTGAGCTTGTCTTTAAATAAATATAAAATATAAGGTATCGAAGCACCTAAAATATATACTATATAATTATTGCTCCATCCTAAATACAAGGTTCTTGATAAAGATGCAATGAGAGTTGGTAATGCAACATACATGAAACCTTGTATTGCTTTGATTGCAAAAGTTTTTTTGGTCTCTCTAACATCATCATTTTCTTCTTTTCTGAACATAATATGCTATTTAATTAATTATTTATTTTATTTTTCCAATTAAATGTATTTACTAATATATTACATTTTTAAGTATATTTAAAGAATTATTTTTCAATCTTCATATTTTTTATCTTAAGAATAATGAATTAAGTTGTTATTATCTTCAATTTATGATTAATCTACTATAAAACTAACAACTTTACTCCAATCTTTAACGCCATTTGGTCCATTGGAAGCTACTATAACTGATTAATAGTTATAAGATTCTGTTTTGCTCACAAAATTATTTTGATCGTAATTATTTTGAATTTCGATAACTATATCACAGCTTATTTTACTTAACATTTATTCTCCATTACCAAGTATAATTATAGCTATGTGTATAATGTTTTATCATTTTCTAATATAGTAATATAATTTCATACGTTAATCTGTTTTAATCATAAGTCAAGATCATTAAAAATCATTTCTATCAATACAATAGTTCATATCATTATTTGTAATTACCATTTTACCTAATCATTCATAATTCAATTATCTATCCAGATATAAATAAGGTTGAATATTGAGCTGATAATATATTCTACTAAGGTTATTTATATAAATGCCATTCATAACCTTATCTCAATCATATACCTTAGTAGAAAAATGATTCCCATAATATATTACCTTATTCATTATAATATCTTATTTATACATACGAGAACGTCTGTGCTACTAAAACAAAATACTTTCCGAATAATATTCAGCAACGTAGTTGCGATCAGTTTGTAGAAAGCTATTCTATGTTATTGTTATAACTCCGTAGGAGTGGTTATTGAATAAATAATCAAATCCATTCCTACGGAAATAATAACAAATATTAGAATAATATCCTTTACAAACAGATTCATTTCTACGGAATTATAATTCATAATTCGCATTAACAATAATTACAATACCTATTACGTTATCATTAATATGCTTTTGTCCCAAATCTATTTCTTTCGTCCCTTGTCCCTTTTCCTATACCCCAACATTATAAGCCAATAAATGCCAACCACTTAGACCATCGTTGTTCCATGCACGAATACGAACATAATATGATCCAACAGGATCACCATGTAATAAAGTGGTATCATTACCGAAGTAAATTAAATTATAATCAAGATCAGTGGCTGAAGCAAGACGTAATTGTACTTCGTAATCTGTTGCATTAGGAACCGCAGTCCACGTAAAGCCCGGAAGAGCAGGTATATGTGTGAAATTAGTAGGTCCATTAAGTATATACTCATATACAACATTAAACGTAGCATAAGAACTGAACCCATTTGCATTACGACTTTTAATTCTTAAATATCTATGGTCAGGAAGTATTTCACCGGTGAAATATTCAGTATCTTCGCCTTCATACATAACATCCCAAATCATATTATCATCAGATACTTCCAACTTATAACTTGTTGCACCAGAAACCGCATTCCATCTAACAGTTCTATCAGCATAGTCATAGCGGAAATTAGATGGTGCAGGAAGAGAATTACCACCTGAACTACTGCCGCCAGAACCACTTGAATAGATCACATAATTATTATAGAACGCAGGATTTACTCCATCCCATATTCGTTTTCCGATTTCACAATATCTAGAAACATATTTATAAAGTTCATTACCTTTAAATATGCGCTCAGTTGTTTTTTCGGTTCTATAATTAGCTTTACTAATCTGATTACGTCTTGCATCTTCGAGATTTTGTATTGTATCACGCATATCAGCAATTATATCAGAGGTTAAACCTTCGCTTTCGAGCTCGGATTGATATTCTTCGGCAAACATTAATATCATACGGCAACGTTGTATGAATGCTTCGTCAGAAATTTGGCTCATATCGGCAATTCCAAGACTTTTGTATTTCGCCGAACTTTTTCCCCATTTCATTTCAACTCGTATAGCAACATTTCTAACTATTTTTTTCATCACAACAACTAAATTATCTTTCTCTTCAGTTGCTGATTGATACTCAGAATTGATGTAATCATCAGTTGGAAATACTTCAAAAGCATCGCATAGTTCTTGAAGATTATCCATATCAGATTCACCAACATTAAATGCTTCGAATTCATCAATGTCACGCCTCATGCAGTCAATTATTTCTTGCGAAAACATTGTAAGATCAGCATCGCTGAACTTGTACATTCTTGTTGATTGTTCGTTACTCATAGAATTACTCCTATAAAATTAATAAAATAATAAATAAATATAAATAAAAAGAACAAAATGTAATTTGTTTTTATTTTCATAAATTCAATTTTGCTTATCATAATGTCTGTTATACTTATCATATCATCTGCTGTGCTTATCATAATCTCTGTTATACGTATCATAAAGTCTGTTGTAAATTTCATATAGTCTGTTATGCAATTCATAAAATCTGTTATGCTTTTCATAATCTCTGTTGTACTTTTCATATAGTCTGTTATACTTTTCATATAGTCTGTTATACTTTTCAACAACAATATATTCTTAATTGATAAGATTATTGTTATTGCGAAGGGCTGAAGCCCTTCGTTGCAAGATATTATTGCAACAATTAACTTTAGTTTCTTGCAATTGAATAACATTATTGTTATTGCTACAGACTATAAATGAAAATATCAAAGAACAAATTATTAATTTACGAATATTACATTGGCAAACTAATCCAAAAAGTGCTTCCTACACCAAGTTCGCTCTCCACCCAAATACTTCCATTATGCTTTTCTATAAATTCTTTGCATAAAATCAGTCCAAGACCGGTGCCTTTCTCTTTATTTGTTCCCTCAGAAGTAACATTTACATCTATTCTGAAAAGTTTGTTTATCATTTCTTTATCCATTCCAACCCCTGAATCTTTTACGTAGATATGAATTGAACCTTCCGAAGGTTCCAAACCTTCGGAAGGTATCTTTATTGCACCTATTTCTATCATTCCACCTTCTGGAGTGAATTTTATAGCATTTGAAATGAGATTTCTAATAACTGTATTGATCAAATATACATCTGCATTTATAAATGTATTATTTTCTATTTTATTTACTAAATTAATATTTTTATTATCTGCAGAAAGTTTTAGCAATTGAGTTAATGAAGTTAGCAAATAACTTAAATCGAATTCCTGTATATCAACTTTTATATTCCCTCTTTGAGCTCTTGACCATTCCAGAAGATTTTCCAGCAATTCATAAATATTTTCTGAGGACTCCTTCATCATTCTCAAGAAATTTATCCTTTCTTCTTCGGTAAAATCTTGATATTCTTCGTGCATCATCTGAGTTATATTCTTAAAATTACCAATTGGATTCTTCAAATCATGAGCAATTATAGAGAAAAATTTATCTTTTGTGGAGTTTGCTTCATTTAATTTTATATTTAAATCTTTAATTTCTGTATTTTGATGAATTAAAATCTTATTTGTCTTATTCTTCCATCGTAAAAACAACAATACAAAAAGCAAAAGAACAAACAAAATTAGTGAAATAATCAATAAGGATTTAGCAATCATCTGATTTTCATATACTTCCTTTTCCTTTTCGACTTTTAGATCTCTAATTTGCTGTTCATACTTGAATTTGGATTCTATTTCCGCAACATTTTTTATATTTGTCTCATTCTTCATTGTATCAACCAATTCATAATAAAGTATTTTGAATTTAAGGGCACTTCTATAATCATTCATTTTTTCATAAGCAATGGCAATAAACTTAGCAGACTCCATCTGCATATATTTATTACCAATAATATTTCCTAAGGAATCGGCTTTATTTGCGTATTCTATAGCTTTATTGTAATTTTTTATACCAATAAAATAATCAGCAAATTGATTATAAGCCATTGCAACATTATTGGGTGCATCAAGCTCGGTAAAATGAGCAATTCCCTTTTCCAAATAAACTCTTGCACTATCATATTTTTTATAATGAGTAAAACTACGACCAAGAAACACCTCGTTAAATGCCATTAATCTGCGTTCATTAGCATCACTTGCAAAAGTATAACTGTCTTTAAACAGTTTAAAAGCAGTATCTTTGTTCCCATATTCAAATTCCAACAATCCAGAATTATGTTTGATCCTTGCCTGTTCAACTTTGTTGTGTAAGGATTGGGCAATCTTGTATCCATTTTTGAAATTCTTTCTTGCGGATTCTAAATCTGCTCTTGCAAAATATATAAGACCGATATTATTATAGCATTTACAAACCGAAAGCAAGTCATTCAGGTCTTGATAGATTGGAATCGCGATATATAAATTGTCTAATGCTTTGTCGTAAACGCCCATACGCCAATAATGTATTCCATACGCCTTATATGATCTTGCAATACCTTGTTTATAATTCAAAATTCTTGAAATAGCTATTGCTTGGTTGGCATATTCTACTCCAATATCGGTATTAAAATCATATAATCGCTCGGAGATAGATAAAAGCAGATTCACTTTTGCAGTATCGTCAGGCATGGATTTCACTTTGATTGTATCTAATGAAAGATTCGCAAACAAATAAGTGAAATTCAAATTCCACAAACAAATTAACAGTATATTAAATCTAAAATTCTTCATTATTTTTATTCAGTAATTAAACAATCATTATAAATGCATTCATAAATTCTCTTTTCGCACAAATCACAAAGGTAAACTAAACCAAAAAGTACTACCTTTACCAACTTCACTTTCTACCCAAATCTTTCCATTATGTTTTTCTACAAATTCTTTGCATAAAATCAGCCCAAGACCTGTTCCTTGCTCTTTATTAGTACCCAAAGTACTAAAATTAGATTCAAGATTGAATAGTTTGGGAATATTTTCTTTATCAATACCAATACCATTATCTTTGATATAGATGTAAATATGATTCTGGGAATAATCATCCAATATATTTTGACCTTCAGAAGGAATATTAATTGCACCAATCTCAACAGTTTCTCCATCTTTCGAGAACTTAATTGCATTTGCCGTTAAATTTCTAATAACAGTCTCAATCATATTTCTATCACAACTAACCAACGTATCTGGTTCGATTCTATTGATTAGTTTTATACTTTTAAGATCAGCAAAAGCCTTTTTACTATAAGTTACATTAAAGGCAAGTTCATATAAATCCAATTCTTCGATTTCTAAATTATGGGATCCCATTTGTATTCTCGACCATTGCAACAGGTTTTCAAGTAATTTATAAGTGAATCGCGAGGATTCGTAAATGCTTTTGATGTTATTAAGTTTTTCGAAATCCTGCATATATTCGAAATTCTTGATAAGCAATTCAGAAGTATTCATCAAAATCATAAAAGGATTTCTCAAATCATGAGCAATAATCGAAAAGAATTTGTCTTTGGTTTGATTAAGATTTTGCAGCTGCAATTCACTTTGTTGAAGAAGTTCAATATTTCTTTTTCGCTCGGTAATATCTTCTTTTAACGAAATAAAATTTTGAATTTTACCATTATCGTCTTTAATAGGAGCAATAATTGCCCATTCAATAAATTCATTGCCGTTTTTCTTCCGGTTAATAAATTCACCATACCAAATCTGACCGGCATTAATCGTATTCCACATATCTTGATATGTTTCATTTTTTGTTTTTCCCGATCGGAAAATTCTTGGATTCTTGCCAATAATTTCTCTATTCGAAAAACCAGTTAATTCAATAACTTTGGGATTCACATATTGGATGATTCCATCTATGTCGGTAATCATAATTGTAATCGGACTCTGCTCAACAGCAACGGATAACTGCCTGATTTGGAGCTCAATCACTTTCCTATCTGTTATATCCTGAAC
>JANJUO010000186.1 GCA_024710535.1 bacterium | reverse complement strand
ATTGTTATAAAGCCGAGCAGTTTCGAAATGCTTTATGCACTTGAAGCGGAAACAGGGCAGAAAATCAATACAATTTTGCAACTTCGTGTGCATCCATCTCTTGTTGCATTAAGGGAAACAATCCAAAATGCCGATAAAAGTAGGAAAAAAGATATTGTTCTGACTTACATTACGGCTCGAGGAGCTTGGTATAAGTACAGTTGGAAGCATGACAAATCGCGTTCCGGCGGCGTTGCCACAAATATTGGAATACATTTTTTTGATATGCTTGTTTGGTTTTTTGGCAATGTTCAATCTAATGAAGTATATATGAGAGAAAAAGATCGTATGAGTGGCTATATCGAGCTCGAAAATGCAAATGTTAGATGGTTTTTGTCAATTAATAGAAATGATTTACCTGAGCAATCAGTTAAAGAAAACAAAATGACGTATCGCTCTATAACTGTTGATGATGTGGAGGTTGAGTTTACCGAAGGATTCACTGATTTGCATACAGTTGTCTATCAGAAAACATTGATGGGAGCTGGATTTGGGCTTGATGATGCAAAGCCTTCAATCGAGTTGGTTAATGATATAAATCATTTAAAATTAAGCGATAACAAACGCTATATTCATCCGTTTTTGATTAGTAAATTATAGTTTTTTTCAGATCTACTATGCCGATTTATGATTGCAATAGAGAAAATTATATTGATTTTATGCTTATTTGCGTTTATTGCTCGGCTAAATGCTCAAGAGAGCGAGAAATTCAGCATTAATGAAAATCGTGAAAATTTTGTAAATTTCGGTTTTGATAAATTTATTGATATCTATAATTTTAGAATTAATGCAAATTATCAAAATAATTCTGAATTGGGCAAATTTCAACTTTTCCAAAACTATAAAGGAAATGCGCTTACCGGGAGCAATAAAATGTTTCAAGATGAGCAGGATTTCGGCATTAAATACGGCTATCCAATTATAGAAAATCTAAATATTCAACTAAATCAAGGTTGGATATTTATGGAAAATACCCGAAATAAAGATTTAAACAGATTCTCGCGATTGAATGGCTTGCTTGGTCTTCGCTATGATATAGAGAATATTTTTTTGGAATTTCTCGCTGGCAAAGAAGACAATCGCCAAATTGGAATCATATCTGATGCAATGATTTATCGATTGAATGCACGTGCAGACAATTTGGATTTCGACGGCTACAAAATCAAAACAATTTTTAATTCTCAATTTATTGATTTGAATCATGATCGCAAAAGCACCGAACTTTTCAATTATGGAGAGGTTAATAATCAATTTTCGGAATATGATTTAGTTGGTTTGAATTATTCGTATATTCATCAAGATAGATATAATCTCTTATTGAGAAATAATGCTATAGATGCAAATTTAGCGGATATAAACAACTATTCTTTAGAAAATCGCTATCGTCAAAAATTAGATGGAAATTTGAATTTCGAATTGAATCCAATTGAATCACTGTTTGGTAGTGTCCGAATAAATTATTCCAATGAAAGTATGAAATTGCAATACAGAGAATACATTACCGGTGATATGAAAACGGGAGTTGTAAGAGAGCGGTTACTTAATCAACTTGGAATCAATGCAGAAGCAAGATACAATAAAGGCAATTTTACCCAAATGCTTGGACTTGCTTTCAATCTTGCAAATGAGGATAATATTATTTCAAACAGATTTTCTCTTTCGGAAGAAGACTTGTTTAAAATCCGTAATCAATATGCAGTTCAGAACAACAATATCAGCGAAAACAAAGTCTATTTGCAAACCCATTGGCAAATAAAGAGATGGGATACGTTGAAATTTAATTTTTCAATGTCACTACGGCGTTATGATACTCCAAGCATAGAAGATAATACAGATATGGATGAATTTCGACTTTATGGCGTCTTGAATTACGGAAGGAAATTCAGTCCGATAATGGATGGCGGAGTGAATTTCGAACTTCAGATGAATCATCAAGTCTATTTGAAATCGCAAAGAAGTGCAGGAAATAATTGGTTAAGAATAATAAAATTAACTCCATATATTAATTATGAAACAAAATCTTTTTCAATTCGTCCTAAATTTGAGGTGTTGGCAAATTACACCATATATGATTTTGAATCTGTGGCGCCCGGGGTTAAAAGTTTTAGTTTCAGGCAAATTGGTTATAGAGATTCTTTAAGTATCAGACTGCATAAGAATCATTATTTATCGGCACAGATATTTTTCCGTTATTTTGAAATAGGTATTTTGAATTGGCGAGAATTTGCAGAATCGCCACAGAAAAGCAACACTGAATTATTTTCGAAATTGCTTTGGAATTATATATTTGATGAAAATTTTATGCTTTTTATAGGTGCAAGATTTAATAATTTAAATCAGGCAAGTTTAATAAAAAGCGCCCCATCAAGCAGTAATTACAGACAGTTGAGTTATGGTCCGGAAATGTTGATGAATTATAGAATTATGAATGGTTCTTTTATTTCGTTGAGTGGTTGGTATGAATTTCAGTTTATCAACCAAAGTAATAGGGTGGAATTCCCTAATTTATTTCTGACAACTAATATTAAATTATGAGTTAATTATGGACAATATTATATTTGAAGACCACAGAGTTTTGGCAAGCGAAAGAAAATCATTGGCTATAGTTGAGCCGATATTGTTCCAACTAAAAGATAGTTTAGGCATTCAGGATGATAAATTCTATAACATCATGATTGCTGTAA
>JANJUO010000173.1 GCA_024710535.1 bacterium | reverse complement strand
ATTCAGGATGATAAATTCTACAACATCATGATTGCTGTAACCGAAGCAGTGAATAATGCGTTAAATCACGGCAATAAACTAAACCCAGAAAAAGTTGTTACATTCGATGTAATGGCAAACAATTCCGAAATTCACATAATAGTCAAAGACGAAGGCAGTGGATTTAATCCCGCCGAAGTTGCCGATTGTCTTGAGCCAGAAAACCTACTTAAATCAAGCGGTAGAGGAGTGTTTATCATCAAAGAACTAATGGATTATGCCGAATTTGTATCAGATAGTAACGGAACAAAAGTTACTATGAGATATGTTTGGGCATAAAAATGCACTCACTTTTTATGAAACAATTTTCACATTAATTCTTTTTAATGGAATTTATTCTAATCTTTAAATTATTAAACAGACTTTAATGTATAAAGTTTTGCTGTTGTTAATTTTTTTGTAAAAAAATATTAAAAATTTATAAAGTATTAATTTGATTTTATGTTTCTTTTTGTTAATTTTAATTAATTATTAATGAACAATTTTGATTTTGTGTATGTTAAGAAAAATAAATGATTTGATGATAAAGAATTTCCCGGATTTGAATACATTCGGCGTGGCAGTAATTGATAAAAAGTTGAATTTTATTTTAAGAAATAATGCATTCAACAAGATGTTTTCTATGGATGAGGATTATTCTGTTGAGGAGTTTTCGCATAATTTGCTTTCGGTTTCCGGAGCATTTAATTTTTCTGATTTTTTTAACAATCCACAAGAATTAATAGTTCATAAATCAAAGGCAGAGAAAAAGCAGTCTATAATCCAATGGATGCTTACCGTTTTTCCATTATTCGAAGAGGATGGAAGTGTTGAGCTTGCTATATGTTATGTGCGTGATTTATCGGACTTGGTTCATTGGCAAAGGGAATTCAATCTTCTATTCGAAAGAGTACCAAATTTGATTGCAATTTTGGATAATGAATTCAATGTTATCCGCTCTAACGAAAAATTTCGCGATACTTTTGGCGAAATTGGTGCAGGTATTGATGCATATAAGAAAAAACATCTCGACAACAAAAGTACGGCTGCCGCCCAATGCTTTATTGATGGAGATGAGCATTTTGGATCGCAGATTTTGTTTACCAAAAATGGCGATAAATCTCATTTTATAGTCAGTTGTTCACCTTTTTCTTACAAAGAAAATGGAGAAGTTGCTACTGTTTTGGAAATTTCAACTGATATTACTGAAATCAATCAACTTCAAGAGCAGTTACAGCATGCTCATGATTTTTATGCAGACATTATCGAAAATTCAGCCGATGGTATCATTGCAATTGGGAAAAAAGGAAAGACCCAAATTTTCAATGAATCAGCAAAGAAAATTTTGAATTGGAATCAACTAAGAAAGCCCGGTATTCCGAAAATTCAAGAAATGCTTCCCAAAGAATTTTTTGATAATCCAAATGATAAAGGAAAGATAATAACCGATAAAGAGCTAAATGTAATTTCTGCAACAGGCGAGCAAATCCCTGTTCGATTTAATGCTTATGAACTTACAAACAAAAAAGTTTCGATGGGGAGAGTTGCATTCCTTCAGGATTTGCGTCCGGTTAAGCAATTGGAGCAAGAAAGGATCAATGTAGAAAAAAATGCAGTAATTAATTCCTTTAAATCGCTTGAAGAAAGTATGAAAGGTTTGGTTGATATTCAAACTGTTGCTTTGGAGAAATATCGAATTACATTAGAAAATGGTAACAAATCCGAACAAGAAATTGCATGGAAATGCTTGAATAAAAGGCATCATTTGGTGGATAGAATTGTGAAAGCATTTTTGAATGGCGTAAATAGTAAGCCGGCTGATTTGCAAATGGTTAATATTTCCGAAGAATTCAGAAATCAAATTGAAAATCTTAACGAAGTCTTAGTGGAAAGCAATGTTGAACTCACTCAAAAAATTGTTCTTTCAGAAAAAACATATAATCTTGATTTGAATATGCTTCGAGATATTTTGCTTATTCTTCTGTATAATGCAATTGATGAAGCAAAGACTTCCGAAATGCCGAAAGTAATTGCCGAACTTGACGAATTTCCAACAAATTTAATCATTAAAATTACAGATAATGGACCATTTATTCCGAAAGAAATTGCAGATAAAATTTTTGAAGTAAAGGCAACCAATACAACAAGAATAGGAATCATTACTGTGGATATGCTCGTGAAAAGTTTGGGTGGCAGAATTGACTTTAGTTCAAGTAAATTCGAAGGCAATAGTTTTATGATTTTTTTACCTATTTAGTGTTGTTGAATTATGAATTTAGAAGAATTCAGGAATTATTGTCTAAGTTTGCCGGGAACAACAGAAGATTTTCCCTTTGATGAATCCACTTTATGCTTTAGAGTGGGAGGAAAAATCTACACAATTACTGATATTATAGATCAGCCATTTAGATTTAATTTGAAGTGCGACCCTGAATTAGCGATTGAATTACGTGAACGTTACGAAAATATCATTCCCGGCTATCATAGCAACAAAAAACATTGGAATACAATTATTCCAGATGACAAAATTCCAAATGAATTAATAATTAAAATGATTCGTGATTCTTATAACTTAATCATTGATTCATTACCCAAAAAAGCGAAAGAATTTCTAACAAAATTAACTTAATTTTTTTCAAAATTTCAGAGTATTTTTATGTTTTTTAGTAAAATCAGATTTTCCATATTTGTTTTCTTGATTACTGCATTGCTTTTGAATGCACAATCAAATTTGAAAATAGCAGATATGAATGCAATTCCACCGGTTGATCCAAGTATAAAAACCGGAAAATTACCAAATGGCTTAACTTATTACATCAAACAAAACAAAAAACCCGAAAATCGTATGGAACTTAGATTGGCTGTGAAAGCCGGATCGCTTCAAGAAACAGACGAGCAAAACGGGTTGGCACATTTTTGCGAGCACATGGCATTTAACGGAACAAAAAATTTCCCAAATTCTGAATTAATTGATTATCTTGAATCAATTGGAGTGGAATTCGGTGGTGATTTGAATGCTTATACATCTTATGATCAAACTGTTTATATGCTTAAAATGCCTACCGATAATGCCGAGCATAAAATGAAAGGTATTCAGATTATCGAGGATTGGGCGCATCTTCTTGCTTTTAATCCCAAAGAAATCGAAAAAGAAAGAGGCGTTATTATCGAAGAATGGCGTTTGGGCAAAGGTGCAGACGATCGCGTTCAGAGGAAACATAATCCATATCTTTATTACAAAGCAAAACATGCAAAACACGATGTGATTGGTGATACTGCAGTATTGACAAGTTTCAAGCATGAAACATTGATAAATTTTTATAAAGAATGGTATCGTCCTGAATTAATGGCAGTGATTGCAGTAGGCGATTTTGATGTTGCAGAAATGGAAAAGGAAATCATCAGTCGTTTCTCGAAAATTCAAGGTCCTAAAAATCCAAAACCACACATTGAAGAAGAGATACCTTTCCACAATGAAACGCTAGTTTCTGTTGCAACTGATGCAGAACTTTCATTCCCGAATATTCAATTAATGATGAAATTTCCAGCCGAAAAATCCGGTTCATACAAAGCATACAGACAAAATATTGTTCACTCGCTTATTACCGAAATGATTAATAAAAGAATTGCAGAGCGTCAACGCAAACCTAATCCTCCTTTTGGTATGTTTGCAATGACTTATGCCGGCAATTTTGTTGGATCAACAAATACTTTTGGAATGTTTGGTCTATTGAAAGGGGAAAATGTTGAGCAAGGTGTTGAGGCAACAATTTTTGAAATATTCCGTGCAAAACAGCATGGATTTTCTCTTTCGGAACTCGACAGAGTGAAAAATGAAAGTTTACGATTTATTGAAAAAAATGCTTTAGAAAAAGACAAAACCGAATCCGCCAATTATGCTAATGAATACGTTCGTAATTTTATTACAAAAGAAGCAATTCCGGGTATTGATTATGAAAAAGAATTATACAAATTATGGATTCCTCAAATAACTATAAACGAAGTTAATGCGGAAATTGCAAAATTAGTAAGAAAAGAAAATACAGTTATTGCTATTAGCGCCCCAGAAAGAGAAGGCGTAAAAGTGCCAAGCTCTGAGCAAGTTCTTGCTATGTTTAATACTATTGCATCGCAGAATCTACCGGCATACGTTGATGAAACAGTAAACAAGCCACTTTTCAGTAAAGAAGTGAAGCCTGGAAAAGTTGTTTCAAAGAAGGAATTATCAAAAATTGGAGCAAGCGAACTTACTTTAAGCAATGGAATCAAAGTTGTTTTGAAGCCGACAGATTTCAAAAATGACGAGATTATGTTTAGTGCATTTAGATTGGGTGGAACTTCGAATGCAAATGATGATATGTTTCATTCTGCTTCTTATGCTTCATCAATTATGTCTGAAAGTGGTTTAAGCGAATTCTCCAATACAGACTTATCGAAATTATTAAGTG
>JANJUO010000106.1 GCA_024710535.1 bacterium | reverse complement strand
AGATAGGGTCTTGAGTTGTTACCGGACAATCAGTACATGATTGTGTAATAATAACAACTATAATAGCAATAAAACTAAAAATATATTTTTTCATATTAAAATTTCCTTAAAATGATAAACCAACTCTGAATACAAGTGCATTCAATCTTCTGTTTTTTGGTAATAAAAATCCTCCGCTTATCGATCTATCCCCATAAGATATCGATCTGAATCCCAAATCCATAGAAAAGTCGAAATGTCGAGTGATAGGCAACTCAATGCCAGCACCAAATCCCCAATCCAATGGCATTGAAATATCAACTCCGGGAGCATCCAAATCAATTCCTGTCGTACAATCATCATTCAAATTAATGCTAAACAAATCAATAGAAAATTTATCGATAGTCGCACCAAAAAGCCCATAAACAAAAGGATTTATGCAAGGTCTCACTTCAATTTCGTAAAATGACTCTTTCTTTTGCAATTCAATCAAAACACTTGGATTAACATGAGAAATCACAATAGAAGAATCCCTACAGCCATCATAGCTACGAACGTTCACTGTATCATAAACTATATAATTCTCAATCGTTTTCAAAGTATCAACCGAACCAGTTGAAATCTTCTTTGTATTGCGAATTAGGTCATAACGTCCATACAAAGCAAACATCGAACGCTTTTCAGAGATTGTATCAAAAAGATTCATTGTTTCTACATTTGTAGAATACATTACACCAAGCCCCCAACGCTTACTTTCGCCCAATCTAAGCCCAACTGCTACATCAGCAAGCCAATCGTCTTTACCAATACTTATTCCATTCATTGAAATGTCATTATAAATGCCAATGCCTCCTTTTATCTCGGCAAACCACCATTTCAAGTCTCTTTCAGGACAATCGAAGCATAACAAACAAGGTATTCCGACATTAATTTCAATCGGTTTGCAAGGACAAGGAATCGTGCATGTATCAATCTTAACAGTATCAACAGGCACTTCACGCAATTCTAATGGTAGTAAAGGTTCATTGTAAGATTCAAAATAATTTACGTTGCCATAATTATTAATTGGAAGATTTGTCATTTTAATTCCTACTAAATCAATATCATCGAGAGGAATTCTTTCAATATAATTATCTGCTTTTAAATTAGAATCCACAAAAAGAAGATAACCTTTATAATTGAAAATTGTCTCACTATTGCTTGGACAATCAGTGGGCTGTCCAACATATTCAATTTTGATAACTTCTCCACGCAAAGTATTAGCATTTCTAAAACCGGAATTATTAGGAAGTTGATTGTATTTGTTTGTAGCTGATGATTTTATTCTGACTGCATCATCTCGATGAATTTTTTTTGAGCAGGCAGAAACAAACACAATTGCAATCATTATAGTCATAAAAAATATGATAGTTCTTTTCATAATCCCACACTCAAAGTAATGGCAGAATTTATTAAACTTATACTTGATCTATCTTTGGCTCTTTCTATAGTATTAGGATAGGTATAAATGCTATTCAACTCAATCATCCAGCATTTATCAAAAATCTTAAAATTATAAGCAAAACCAATTCCCATACCTGCTCCCAAACCAATTTTAGACAAATTATCAGTTCCGCTTATTGAACTAATATTCAATTGCCCAACCAAATAGGGGATAAACTTATTGTCATAACAGCCCTCTGTAAATGGAGCATACTTAATTTGAGGGGAGAGCATTGTGATGTTGGAATAATAGAATACAGTTGTATCCGTTAAGGGCTCAAAATCCGTATAATCAATTCTTAATCCAAGCCACAACTTACAGTATTGTCTATAATCTATCTGCAAATTTATTCCAATTGCGTCTTTATTATTATCGGAAAATTCACTTTGAGGCAATGCATAATTGATACCTCCACCGACATAAAGCTGACTATTCAAATTAGCAAAAACAGACAAATACAATACAATTATAAGGAGACCAAATTTTTTCATAGAATCCTATTAAAAATATTAATAAATACATTTATTATCATTACTCGCAGAGAACCTTAATATTATTATTTTTCTAATTATTTTGATTAATTATTCAAAAAATACAAATTCGAAACTTGAAAATACTAATTACACAGCAAACATTTATTTGTTTCATTTCAATGGAATATTTTTTCAATTCTTCAATGAATATTTCAGATAAATATATTTTTGTTTTTTTAAAATGATTTTTTTTTGTTTGTGAATTATATCGATTGAACTTAAAATTATCATAAAAAATAGGCAATAAATGATATGAGCTAACTATTCGTTGGCGGATGGGCCGGCAAAGTAAAGTTGAATGATGTACCAACTCCTTCCTCGCTGTCCACCCAAATCTGTCCACCGTTTTTCTCGACCAAATCTTTACATAGAATTAGTCCAAGACCTGTTCCTTTTTCGTTTTTCGTTCCTAATGTTGTATGATGCACGTCCACTTTAAACAGCTTTGATAAAACATCTTCACTCATACCAACACCATTATCTTCAACACCGCAAATTACTCTGTCATCATCTAATAGATGAGCAAATATTTTAATTTTTCCATTAATTGGAGTGAACTTAATTGCATTAGAAAGCAAATTTCGAACAATAGTATAAACCATATTTGTATCAGCATAAACCATCAAATCTTCAGGAATATCCATTTTTATTTCAATACTCTTCTGATTGGCAGTTGATTTGAGTAAATCAACTGAATTATTAATCACAAAATGCATAGAAAAGAGATCCGGATTATTTGGCATTACTCCTCTTTGCAAACGAGCCCAACTCAACAGATTTTCTAATAATTTATAAGTACTTGTAATGCTTTCATGAATCAAAATAAAATACTCTTTAAATTCATCAATACTCATCTGATCCATATCTCTCATTACAAAATCAAGCAGGGCAGTGGTTCCGGAGAGAGGACCTTTTAGATCATGTGCAATAATTGAGAAAAACTTATCTTTACTCGCATTAATTTCTCTTAACTCAATTTGACTTGCTTCAATTTTTTCCATCAATTCTAATACATTTGCAGAGTATTCCTCAGCAATTTCTCTTGAAATTTTCAAACTGTCTATTGTTGAAATCAGCTCAAGTTCATAGTTTTTTTGGATTGATATATCTTCGATAAACATAATAATAAAAATTTCGCCGGTTATTGAACTTTGCTGCATAATTGCATTAATCAAAATGTAAATATGCTTACCATAGCGCATTTTCAATTCCGTATTGTACTTTTTTAGGATACCATTTTCTGAAACTTCAGTAAGAATTGTCTGCAAGTCATCTCTTTTTTGCAAATAATTAGAAAAATTTGTATTGATTAATTCGGATTTATCCCTCTTCAGCAAAGATAATCCCTGTGGATTGATGTCTTGAATCTTACCGTAAATATCTATTATTATGATTGAATC
>JANJUO010000086.1 GCA_024710535.1 bacterium | reverse complement strand
TCTAACTTTCAGTCAAATGGGTCTAACTTTCAGTCAAATGGGTCTAACTTGATCCGTTTTGACTCATTCTAATGAAATTTTAACTCATTCTAATGAAATTTCAACTCATTCTAATGAAATTTCATCCCATTCTAATGAAATTTTAACTCATTCTAATAACATTTCATCCCATTCTAATGACATTTCAATTCATTCTAATAACATTTCAATCTAACGAAATGAAATATCAATCCATAACAATGACATTTTAATCTATCGAACTGAAATTACATCCTATCGATATAACTTATTAGTCCAAAGTATTAGATGTATAATATAAAAGAAATAAATCTTATACAATTATATTAAAATTTTTATTCATTATAGAAAAATTATTATTAACTTAAGTAAAATTTAAAAATATTATTAATTGATATTACAAAGAGCAATTAAGTAATTATTTCATTTGAAATAAAATTATTCCAATACAATTAACATTTAATATAATGTGAAATAATATTAAGTAATTTAACGATAAGATATTTATATTTATTGTGTGTCATTTTTATTTATAATAGGCAATTTGGAAAAAGAATTTTCGCATAATGATTATTTTATACAATCTCAACGGGATTTTCCGAAATTATTTATTGAATTTCATTTTGCAAATTCAAAAAAATGAAAAAAACTGAAAAGGAATTAAATATTATTTCTGCTGAATATTTAAGATAGTTTAAATAATTCAAATAATATTTCTAATTAATTTGGTTATATCAATTAAAAGTAATAATTTACTTATTGTTGTAAAATTAATTTTTGAAATGTTATGAAAAGAAGAGATTTTTTAACATTTAAGAGCAACTCCGAAAACTTATTGAACACACAATTTGATCTTTCTGACAAAAAATCAGAACCGCTCACAAAAAAAGAAGCAATGCATTTGTTTGGCAGGATTTCCTTTGGAAATGATATTAATGTTATCAACCAAATAACAGGGAAAACTCCTGATGAAGCACTTCTATTTTTGCTTGGTAAAAAAGATGATGCAATTGTGGATGGATATAAAAGTATCAGTTGGCTCGATACTCAGGAAGAAGATCCGCTTGACGGTCTTCCTTTGGATATAAGATTTGAAATAGAAGGGAAATTATCAGCCCGCTTCAGGGAATTGAAAGATTGGTGGCTTCAGCAGATGTATGTTGAGAATGCCCCTTTTCAAGAAAAATTAACACTTTTTTTAAGTACAGTTTGGTGTGTTGAATTTACATACGACACTTTATATTTGATGCCGCCTCCTTTGCTGTACAGAAATAATGCAAAATTGCGTCAGCATAGAATCGGTAATTACAAAACAATTGCAAAGGAAATGACTTTAGACGGTGCAATGCTTCTGTATCAAAGTTTGAATTATTCTACTGCAAAAGCTCCAAACGAGAATTATATGCGTGAATTACTCGAACTTTTCACAATGGGTATCGGCAATTATACAGAAGGCGATATTCGTGAGGGAGCAAAAGTTCTTACCGGATGGCGAATTGCGGCATATAAATACCAACCTGCTCCGAACGATCCATTCAATGTTTATTTTTCAAGAAATGACCATCATAAGGGCGCCAAAAGAGTATTTAATGTGAATTTTCCAGCTATTGACGACACTGATAATTACGAAGAAAAAGTTAAAGAAAACGAAGTTTACAGATTGATTGATGTAATTTTTCAAGAAAAAAGCAAGGAGATTGCAAAATTTATTTGTGAAAAAATATACAAATTTTTTGTTTATAGCAGTCCTGCAGATGTTGATTATGATTTGATTGCTCAAATGGCGGACACTTTTATAAAGAATGATTTTGAACTTTTGCCAGTTTATCAGCAATTATTTACAAGTAAATTTTTCTATTCCGAAGCAGTAGTTGGCGCTCAAATCAAAACTCCGCCTGAATTTATTATTGGAATTCAGAAAATGTTTGGAAAAGAGTATAAAGTAGGCTCCACCAAAAAATCAAGGGAAGCAAGCGAGAATTTGGAAATGGAATTATTCGATCCGCCAAATGTTGGCTCTTGGAGCGGCTATCACTCTTGGATTAGCACAACAACATATCCAAATAGATACAAATACGCAAAAGATTATTTGTCCATATTTACTGACAAAGAGATTTTGGATTTTGGAAAAAAATTCAGCAATTATCAAGATGCAAATGTATTATTGAGCGATTTGCTTACTTACTTTTTCCCAATAACACTTAGCACAGAAAGAATAGAACGTTACAAAAATGTAATGCTAAACGAAATTCCCGAAACTGAATGGGCAAATTCATATAATTCCAGCTCGGCAAAAGTTGTTGCGGGTTTGAGAAATTTATTTAATGAAATTGTATTATCACCCGATTTTAATCTTTGTTAATTTTATCGGAAATAGAATTATGAATAGAAGAAATTTTTTAGTTAATACAGGAGCAGTTTCTGCTGGTGCGTTTTTTGCTCCCTATATATTGAAAAGCAATCCAAAAGTAAATATTGTGCCAAATGAGAAATTGCTT
This sequence comes from bacterium, assembly GCA_024710535.1. Classification (GTDB taxonomy): domain Bacteria; phylum Bacteroidota; class Ignavibacteria; order Kapaibacteriales; family UBA2268; genus JANJUO01. The sequence continues at coordinate 867 of JANJUO010000086.1, read as the reverse complement.
GATTTGAATGATGACAGCATAATGATTATTATCGAGTTATTTGGCGGAAATGACGGATTGAATACGGTTTTACCGGTAGAATATGAAGATGAATATATGAAAATCAGGCCAAGTTTGAATATTCCAAAAGAAAAAGCAACAAGAATTGGTACATCTGATATTTATATAAATGCCGGATTGAGTGAGGATGTCCATAATTTTGGTTTTTTGGGCTTGCTCTCTTCCGGCAGAATGGCGATTGTCAATGGTATTGGCTATGATAATCCTAATTTATCGCATTTTCGTTCAAGAGATATTTGGCATGCAGGAATCAATAGCTCGGATCCAAATCAAAAGCTACTTGAAGGCTGGCTTGGAAATTATTTTGCATCGAAATTGCCTGATTTCCCAAATACAATTCCGGAGCATCCTTTGGCTATTGCTCTTGGCGGCTCTGTTCCGCTTTTATTCAAGAGCAAAATCGGTGATATGGGCATAGCACTTACTGATCCAGATGCGTTTTTCAATTTGGGCAAAGGTTTATCTCCAAAAGATAAGAATTTTCCTACTCCAACAAAATCGAATTACGAGAAAGAATATAATTTTATTGATACAATTGCAAAACAATCCGAAACTTATTCGCAAGCGGTATATAGTGCTTATCAAAAGGGATCAATCAAATCGAAAGTTAAATATTCACAAGGTCTTGCTCAGAAATTCCGCGTTATTTCTGCATTAATTTCGGGCGGTTTGAAAACAAAAGTTTACTACGTAAATCTAAGTAATTTCGATTCTCACGCTCAACAAATGCAGGCAGATTACAAAGGTGGTCATGCAAGTTTACTGAATCAATTGGCTTCATCTGTTTCGGAATTCATTGATGATGCT
>JANJUO010000041.1 GCA_024710535.1 bacterium | reverse complement strand
CTGATATGCATAAAACAGATTTTGGTCAGCAAAAACATCAACAAGTATCTTTTCAAGTGTCGGAATTCTAATTCCTGAATATGCAACACCCGGAGATCTTGATATTAATGGTTTGATGATAATCGAATTCTTATTTTCAGTAATATATATATCTATAACCTCTTTTTTGGGGTTTAAATAAACATTTTCATATTTATTGTCTTTTAAAATATTATATATACTTTCTGTAAATTCTCTCTCACACTCAAAAATAACCATTGAAGTATTAGATTGATGGATCATAAACCTATTCAACCATAAACAATCCCAGCAGACATATTGAATGTCATTTGTATTTTTTTTAATGGTATTGATAAGTTTATTGATTCTTTTATCAATTGTTGGAAGAAATTCTGGTTTGTTTTTAAAAGAATAGACGTTCCTTTTCAAATCTTCAATGATGCCTCTTTTTCTCAAGTTTGATAGTAGCAAACGATAATATGAATCACTTAATTCATTCTTCCTCTTATCAAGAAATTCAAATAGTTCCTTTTTAGTGAAAAAGGGTCTATCCTTAAATTCAGATATTAATTCATATTCTTTCATTTATTATACCTCTATTTAAAATCTCAAATATATCAACTACAAAAATAACTAACAAAAGCCAAAATTCCAAATATTTGGCTAATGTTAATAATTTAAATTCTTTCACCTGCACCCAATACATACATTCAATACCTGCATTCATTACTTGTAATCTTTCGAGCCAATTGCTTTATTTTGTATTTTTTAAAATATTGCAATAGGTTTGCTTGTGGCAAAGAATTTTCAAGTAGTGCTTGACTTTCTGGTTAATCTAAAATCTGATAAATCCCAAGTTGAGAGATTAGCAAAAGAAGTTGAAACTATTCTAAGTAAAGTAAGTCCGGATTTGGATTTCGATAGTACTGAATTCAAGAATGGCATTAAACAAGTAGTTCAATTTCTTATGGAAGCAGAAGAAGGAGCTAAAGATTTGGAGAAAGTTCTTTCTGCATTAGATATTGACTTGGACACTGAAGAAGCAAAGAAAGCTCTTAGTGATATAGAATCAATACTTACTGATATTGATAAGACAGATCTGTCTGAAATCGAGAAAACTCTAAATGAATTACAGCAAGGAAACCTTGACGAAAACATCCAAAATCTTGACAAGGCACTTAAAGAAATGGATGCTACTAAGTTTGACAAAGAAGTTGAAAAACTTGCCGAATCTTTCCTAAGAGTACGGCAAGAAACAGAACAATTAGTTGCCAAACAAAAGTTAGCACTCCAAGCATTGAAAGCAAGTGGAAAGGAAGGAAGTGAGGCATATAATAAACTTCAAAAAGAAATTTCCGAAGCCGAAGCAAAGTTAATACAGTTAGATTCAACTTCAAAGAATACCAAAACCATTGGCGATAGAATGGCAACCTTTGGGATGGCAGTTCAAGGAATCGAACAATTGACATCAACACTAAATTCATTTCAAGAACCCTTTATAGAATTGGACAAACAAGTTAGAAACATAGGCACTTTAGGAGTAAAAAACTTTCAAGAATTTGCTTCTGCTGCCACAAATCTATCAACAACCGTCCCTGATTCTGCGGGTGAAATCGCACAGGGTGTTTATGACGCAATTTCCGCAGGCACTATTAAAGTCAAAGATGGCTTTGCAGATGTTACAGAAGGTATGGTATTTGTTGAAACGGCTTCAAAACTTGCTACAGCTGGACTAACATCTACACAAGATGCGGTGAATGGTCTAACATCAGTAATGAATGCTTATGGAATTGAAGCAGGACGATCAAGTGAAGTAGCTGATATTTTCTTTGGTGCAGTCAATGTGGGAAAAACAACAATTCCCGAACTTAATGCTTCACTTGCTAACGTGATACCAACAGCTGCCGCATTTGAAGTAGAATTTAAACAAGTAGCCGCTGCAATTGCTACAATGACAAAGCAAGGAACACCCACTGCCCAAGCAACGACACAAATAAGAGCGGCACTCACAGAACTTGCCAAACCGGGTGCTACATTAGCTCCAATTATGCAGAAAGCAGGAGTTTCATTGGATTCTTTAAAGAAGGATGGGCTTCAAGAATCTTTGAAAAAGATTGGCGGTGCAATTGAAGATGCAGGAAAATCAGCTACACAGATATTTTCATCTGTTGAAGCTGCAGGTGCAGTGATGTTATTATCTGGTAAAAATGCTCAAATGGCTGCCGATGATTACATTGCAGTTGCAAATTCTATTGGCACAACTGAGGAAGCATTCAAAGTGGCTTCTGAAGGAATCGGAGTAAAAACAAAAATTATGCTTAATTCAATCCAAGCAGGTTTTAATAATCTAATGGAAACAATTGGTAGTACCGGGCAAACTGTATTGTCAGCTTCTACTCAATTAGCACCTTTAATAACTTCATTTGCAGGACTTGGACAAATAATTCCAGTTGATAAAATAAAGGAACAAATATCAGGCATATCTTCAGGATTCACAGGTCTAATCAAAAATGCAGAAAACACAGGTGGAGTAATAAAAGGTCTTAGCTCGAAAATGCAAGAAAGCGGAGGAATTTTAGCCAAGTTGGGACCGGCAATTGCAAATCCTTGGGTTTTAGGGATTGGGGCGGCTGTAGCTGGACTTACTTTGTATCTAACAAAAACAGAAAAGGGCAAGCAAATCCTTGAACGTTGGGGCGATTCGGCAAAAGAACTTTGGAATAAAGCACAACCAGTTATTGATTCTTTTCTTGACGCAGGAGAAGAATTTATCAATTACTTAATCAAAATAGGCGAATTTGTTTTTGAGATGCTTATTTCTCCAATAGAAATAGCAATATCCTTTGTTTCAGAAATAGTGAATGTTATGCTCGATTTGGTTGGGGTATCGAATGAATCTTCAAATGCTTTCCAAAACCTTGGAGAAGCATTGAAACTAATAGGTAAATATTTTGAGATGACAGCCAAAGGAGTTCAAGTGTTGATATATTCAGTTAGAATAGCGAAGGATTTTGTATTGGGATTTATAGAATCAATACCTGAACTGTTTTCTGTACTTATGGACTATGCAAAGTATTATCTTAATCCTGTGAATTGGATAAGCGGAGATGATGAATATGAAAAAGAGCTTTCAAACCGACTTACTAATGCAGTTTCCGGTGCAATGAATAAGGCAAAGAACATTATAGCAGAATCCAAACTTGACTTTGCTATTCAGAATGCAATGACAATCAAAGATGAAATCGACAAAAACAAAAAAATAGATGAACTTGTAAAGAAGTTTGAAAGTGCCAAGTCAGAAATCGAAAAGAAAAGTATAGCTGAAGAAATTGCAAAGCAAGTACCCGGTGCTGTGAATGGTTATAAGCAACTTATAGATGAAAACGGGAAAGTAGTTCAAGCTATTGATTTGAATATTGAAAAAGTTAAAGAGTTCACAAAGGCAAATGAAGAATCATATTCAAGTAAATTGAAATCAGAACAGAATACATTCACAGAAGCATTGAAAGAAAAAGCAGACTTATATCAAAATCTGTCCGTTCAGGCAGAAACACTGGCAAAAAAAATTGTAGAAGGTTCAAAGAAGGGTGAAGATGTTTCTGAAATCAAAACTAAGTATCAAAAAGTCAAAGAAGAACTTAAATCCCAAACCGAAGAGATGTCAAAGACACTTGCCGATGGTTCAAAAATCGGGATTGAATTTGATAAGGTTGAACTGCCGAGCGAAGTAGAAGAACAATTCAATGTGCAATTAATTGAACTACGAAACAAGATCAAAGATACTAAATTCGGAGAAGTAGTAACTGAAATGATTAGTATTCAAAAGAATCTTGACGAGCAGGATAATATTGGTAAATTAGTTGAAAAGTTCTCCAAAGCAAAGACGGACATTGAAAAAGCATCAATCGCTGAACAAATAAAACGTACAGCACCCGAAGCAGTAAAAGAAATTGGAGTCATCCAAGACAAAGAAGGAAAACTGATTAAGCAATATGACATTCAAAATGAGAAGATTCTTGAGGTTTCGGAGAAGATGAAACAAAGGTATTCGAGTGAACTTGAATCCAAACAAGAAGCATATCTTGGCAACTTAAAGAAAGAAGAAGATGCTTATAAATCCGGGCAGACCAAACTCAAAGAACTTCAAGATGAAATTAATATTAGCAAAACAAAGGGACTTGACACCAAAGAACTTGAAAAGAGTTACGATGCAATTCAACAAAAGATGAATGCTCAAAAGGATGGCATTATTGATTGGGCAGGCAAGGCAATTCAAGGTGGAATTGATGCTAATAGAGTATATGAGCAAATTGCAAAATCATTCGGCATCAGTGTTGAAGAAGCAAAGAACCTTGTAAACGTTCAAAAAGAAAGCAAAACAGTTGGAGAATCGCAAGTTAAGGTTATTGATAAATTGGCAGAAGCTTGGTCTGCTGCAACTTCCGAGATAGATAATAATATTAAGAAGCAACTTAGTGCTATTAATGAAATGTCGAAACAGCTTAAAAATAAGGCTTTGAGCAAAGAAGAGCAGAAAGAATTACAAGAGCAATATAATTCAGAACTGAAAAGTCTTAAAGAAAATGTAAAAGAAAAGAAGAACCTCGACCGTATTGATGAACTGAATCAAATTAGAGCAGGGCTTAAAACACAAGAAGGTAAATCTGCTTTTGAATTGGCTAAACAAGAAGCAGAACTGAAAAATAAGAATTTGGAGATTGATCAAAAGAATTATGAGTATGTCCAGAAACAAAGTTTGATTCAAGAAAGCCGAAAAGCAGATTCTTATGATGAACTTCTTATCAATCAAAAGCAATTGGAAACCATTCA
>JANJUO010000143.1 GCA_024710535.1 bacterium | reverse complement strand
GATTTGAATTGTCAATCAAAATAAAAATACTTGGTGGATTTTTGGAAGTTGGTGCAAATTCAACTTATATAAATATAAACAATACCGGTATCATAATTGATGCCGGATTGCACCCATTGAAGCGAGATAAAGAGGCATTTCCCAAATTTGAACTTTTGAATGATGAGCCGGTTGACTTCCTGATAATCACGCATGCACATACAGATCATATTGGCGCTCTTCCATATTTGCTGAAACTATTTCTTCATATAAAAATACTTTCTCATAAAGCGACTTCATATTTGATTGATGTGATGATAAAAGATACAGTTAAAATTCTGAATTCTCAAATCACAGAAGAATTTAGCGAGGAAATTTTATCTTTATACAACAAAGATATTCTCGAAAAAATCAATATGATTATTGAGGAATTGCAATTTTTTGATGAAAAAGTTATTCTTGGAAAAAGGGGAGATACAGATATAATTCTCAAGTTGTTTCCGTCCGGACATATTTTGGGTGCCGCATCAATTTATCTTGAATCTGACGGAAAGAATATTCTTCATACAGGCGATATTAATTTTCAAAATCAGCCCATTATCACAAAAGCACAATTACCTAATCATCATTTGAATATTTTGATTACAGAATCTACTAACTGTGGATCAAACGAATCAATTGGTTTTAATGAAGATAACAAAAAAGCTTTTGCAAAAATTATTAATGAAATTAGCAATAATAATGGTTCTATTTTGATTCCCGCATTTTCGCTTGGAAAGACTCAAGAACTTCTAACATTAGTCTATAATCTTCAGAAAAGTGGAAAAATTCCATTTCTACCAATTTATACAGGTGGATTAGGAAGCAGGATTTCGCAAATTTATGATAGATTTTGCTATACAACCCCAAGAATCAGTCCCGGATTTGAAATATCAGATATTCCCAAAATATTTCTTGATGAAGAAGCATTTAATCAAGAAAAATATTTAAAATCTCCTTCAATAGTTATAATTTCAAATGGGATGATGCATCAAAAAACTAAGTCTTTCCAACTTGCATTGAAGTGGTTCACAAAAAAAGAGTCTGCTATCTTGTTTACAGGTTATTTGCAGGAAAATACTCCCGGCTATCAATTGATTCATTCCGAGCCGAACAAAATATTTCAATTTGGTGATAAAAAAGTCAAAAGAGTCTGCTCGATAGAATCTGTAAGACTATCGCTTCATAGCACTTCCGAAGACATAAATAAATATATTTCTGATACAAAACCAGATAATTTGATAATTGTTCATGGCTCCGAAGAAGCAAATTATGAATTAGCAAATAATACAACAATTTCCACCCCAAAAACTCGTATTATTATCCCATATTCAAATAATGATATTTTATTTAATTAGAATTGAAAATATAGTATAATGAATAGACAAAATTGGAAAATACTCTGGAATAAAGACATCCGATGTTTCTTTTGTTATTGCCACATCTCCAAAATTCAAACATACTTATAATAACTATATAATTGAAATTCCAATAATTATCATAAATTTGTATTTTGGTTTTTTGAAGTTCGAAAAAAAGAAAAATATGTTATTTGTAAATTATTGATTTAAATATATATTATGAAAAAAATAAATGTAATAGTTGTTGGTGCTACTGGAATGATAGGCGAAAGTGTTTTAGACCAATGCTTGAAACACCCAAATATTAATAAAGTGTTGGTATTATCAAGGCGAGCAATTGGTTTTCAGCATCCAAAATTAATCGAAAAAGTATTGGAAAATATTACAGATATTTCTTCTATTCAAATACTATTGAATGATTATAATGCTTGTTTTTTCTGTATTGGGGTATCTTCTTTGGGTATGGATGAAGCAAAATTTACTAAATTGACCTACACTCTCACAATGGAATTTGCTAAAAATCTTGCTGAAGTTAATCCGAATATGACTTTTTGTTATATTTCTGGAGCCGGTACTGATAGTTCTGAGAGAGGGCGAATAATGTGGGCAAGAGTTAAAGGCAAAACAGAGAATGATTTGCAAAAGTTGCCATTTACAAAAGTTTATAATTTTCGTCCTGGGGCGCTAATTCCCTATTTGAAAGTGAAACCAACTCAAACATATCAATCTGTTAAATATGTTAAATGGCTATTGATTTTTCTTCGACCATTGTTGCCAAATACAATTTTAAGACTATCAGATTTTTCGATAGCAATGATTAATAGTGCATTAATTGGCTATCCGCAAAGTGTTCTGGAAACTAAGAATATAAAAAATCTATCTGAAATGAATTTATAATAAGTCAAATAAAATATAATTTCAATTTATTAAAATGCTAATAAGAAAATTATTAAATTTGTATGTCTTATAATTGAAAATTTGAAAGGAAATAATATGCAAAAAAGAAAACTTGGTTCTAATGGTTTAGAAGTTTCTGCAATTGGACTTGGTTGTATGGGAATGAGCTTTGGCTTGGGCAAACCGGCAGATAAAAATGAAATGATTAAATTAATTCATAAAGCAGTTGACGAAGGAATTACTTTCTTCGATACTGCCGAAGTTTATG
>JANJUO010000581.1 GCA_024710535.1 bacterium | reverse complement strand
ACACGTGAAACTTCAAAGACAATCGGTACAAATACACCTGTATCAGGTACAATCAAAACTGCCGATGACGTTGATTGGTTCAACTTTACAGTTACAAGCGCTTCACCAAATATTCGTGGCTCTCTTGTATTATCATCAGATTTGGGTAATTATGATATCGAACTTTATAACAATGCTGGCAGACGTATCCGTCGTGGTATCCGCGTAAGCAATGCAACTGAAGCTCAAGTTATCAATGATTTACCAGCTGGTACATACACAGTAAAAATTATGGGTGATGGAACAACTTATAATACAACAAGCCCATACAAACTGAAGGTAACAACAAGCAATAACGAAATATTTAGTGTTACTCCGAAATTGTAGAGAAATTAAATAATAATTAAAAAATTAAGAAGGAAATTAATTATGATAAACAAATCAATCAAAAAGAGAAAGTTGAATAGTATATTCAGCGCAATCTTATGGGTATTGGCGGGCTTTGTAGTATTCTCTACAGATATGTTTGCACAGAACTACGAGTTCACGCTAAATCAGCGTCGTATGGGTGATACTATTGGCGTTGAAGTATGGGCAAAATCTTTGAATGGTAGTGCTCCACGCTTATCGGACTTAACAATTCCGGTAACTTACAATAAAGACTTCTTGGTACCGGCGGCTCTTGTCACCGGTTCCAACCCAAGTAAAACCACTGACAGTATTTATTATGATATGAATATTGCCAGCCCATATATAAGTATTAGTTCACCATTTTCTGATGCCCTCTATGGCTTTGGAAACTTGAGTGCACAGGCATTAAACAATGGTACTTTGTATATTTTCAAACTTGATGTAAATGCTAATAGCGGCGCTGTTGGGTTTGCTCCGAGCACAGTAGGCAAAGGAACTTATGTTGGTATGCTGAAATTCAAAATTATCAACCACAATTTATTGTATGATGCGGCATTAACTAATATTGCATTCCTAACAAGTAGCAATATTGCAAATGCAGTTATAATGGATGCAAATGGTAATAATATTACTGCAAGTGCAACATTCACAAATCCAGCGGCATACACAGTTCGTGGTATAACAATATTGAATCCAAACAATCCTTATAATGCAGTTAGCAGATATTATGATCCTGCATTATTAAGTCTTGGAACAAACAGTGGCTATCCAATCTATTTCGAGCGTTCTGGTTTGCAAGAGCCAGCAATTGCGGGTGCAAGTTATGGAACTCCAAAATTTGCTTACAATCTTGAATATTCATTGGATAATGGAACATCTTGGTTACCAATTGGCAACGTTGCAGAAACAACTTTGACATCAGTAGCAATGGGTGGAAATGATAATTGGTTCCGCAGTGGCGAAATTGATTATATTTCTGCGGCAAACTCAAGATATATCAGCACTCCAACAGGTGCGGCTCTTACTACAACAGGCACAGGTTATGGTGGCGTATTGCGTACAATTTGGAAAGCAAGCGAAAACTTCCCATATCGTTCCGAACAAGCCAAAATCAGAGTTAAACAACTTGATTCAACTGGCGCCGGTGCAGATATTACATTACGTAACAATAGATCACTCGACTCAACATCACGTTGGGACGTTAGCGACCTTGCATTCGTACTTGGCAGATTGTTTTTCGTACAATTAGATGGAACAAGTTCATACTTCAAAACAGGAAGAACATTTGATAACGCAACACAATTAACAGTGGAAGCATGGGTTAATCTTAACACAGTTCAAGCAACTGCCGGCGCAGAGCCAGCAATCGTTGCCTCATCAGCGGGATTGATTTCTCCTGAAGAAGGTGCTTGGATGCTTTATCTTCATGAAGGTCAATATCCTGCATTCCGTGCAAGAGAAATTTCCGGAAGAGGTCCAAACGGTTATATTGGAACAGTTATTTCTCCTTACGCACTTACAACAACAAGCGATGCCACTCCAATTGCAGACGCACATGGCGAAAATTGGGCACACATTGCGGCAACTGTTGAAGATGGTTTGGTTAAATTATTCGTTAACGGTGAAGAAGTTGGCAGATATAACAATACAGAAGCAACTGCTATTCGTATGCTCACAACGCAACATCCAATTTGGATTGGTGTGAATCCTAATGGTGGAATTGATGCTCAAGATTATATCCACGCTGGAATCAAAGAAGTGAAAGTATGGAGAAAAGCACTTGATGTGAATACAATTCGTAATCACATGGCTGGTGTTTATCAACCAACAAACTTAACTCTTGCAGGCGAACGCAATGCATTGGAAATCTACTATCCATTCCAAGCAGGCAGATTAGACAACGCCGATGTATTTTACGAACAAAACAGTTTAACTCCTGCAAACTATTATACTGATCCAAGTATTACTGCAACTGCAGTAAACGACCAAATCAACTATCGTCCAGATAGATCCCATATCAAAATTACTTCACCGGTAGGTAAAGAAGGTATCAGCAATTTACTTGACAAAGTATATTCAATTCGTTGGGCTGCTTATGGATTAGGTAGAACTGCTCCTGGCTCATCAGACTTACAAATTATGGTAAGCCGCGATGGTGGATTAACTTGGTTTGATGCAATCGACAATCAAGTTCCTTCTATGCCACTTGACATGGTTGAAGTGGAAGATGGAGTTGCTTATTGGGAACCATACAACAATGCAACAATTTGGGGTCAATCAGATGACTTACAAGGCGTTATTGATGTACAAAACAACTACGAAAAAGGCGTAAGACTTAGAATTTCAGGAACAGATGCTCGTGGTCAGAACAATATCTATTCAGTTTCAAACACATTCACAGTGGCTCCAAACTTTGCATTTGCAAATCTTGGCGTTGCCGAAGTAATGGTGAAAGGAAACACAGAATTGAACTTATCAAGTGCAACAACAGTTATCGAAGCATGGATTCGTCCATTCAGATTCCCATCAGCGCAAGAAGTTTACTTCCCAATCGTTGTTAAGAAATCAGAAGATGGCTTGGCTCTAAACTATGCATTGAAATTATTGCAAACAGGTCAATTACAATTCGAAGTGGCATCATCAACTGGTGATCCATTACGTATTGCAACAAGTTCATTACATCCAGACTCAGTTATCAAAGCTCCAAACGTAATCGAAGCAGATACTGCTTGGACTCACGTAGCAGTTTATGCAAATCTTGCTAATGGCGGTCAGTCATCAGTAATATTCTACATAGACGGAACTCCACAATGGGTTGGTGGAACTCCAGAACAATTGGGCTCAGCAATCACATTGGATAACACAAACAAATATCCTGTTTACTTTGGAACAGAACCATTCGAAACTGCAAATCTTACAAAAAGATTTATCGGTGGCTTGAAAGAAATTCGTTTCTGGAATGGCGATCCGGGCAATCAGACTATGTCTTCAAACGTAGAAAATGCAGATCTTACAAAATTCATCCAAGGTTCATTAACTGTACGTGCAGATGAATTGGGTGTATTCAATGGTAATGACTTTGGTGCAAACCTTGTAGCGGCATACAGTTTGAACGGTGGAAGCTGGACAAATAGCGGTTTGAAGAATACACTTCCTGTATTCCCAGACAACGAAAACCTTTATGCTCATATTACCGGCTCTGCTTATGAATACTTTGCAACAAAACCATACATGAAAGTTATCACTCCAACATTCAAACAAAGAGTTGCAAATAGCAAAGAAGATTTGAGAGTTCGTTGGGTTGGTTTCGATTATAACAGAAATGACTTAGTTACATTCCGTAATGGTAGCAATGGCGTTAATCCTGCTGACTTAGAATTCTCAATTCGTGGCGGTGGCGATGAAGTTGTTCTTCATTATCAATATGTAGCAAGCCAAGCATACAATAATGGTTATACAAATGCAATGTCATTATATGCAAACCAAGATGCTTACGAATTCCCAGGAACTGCAAGCAAATCACAATATGCTGCAGAATTGAACGTAAACGTTTCAGATCCTGACTTAAACAATGACTCTACATTCAATGACCAAGGTCCAATCGCTGCGGCAAACACAAATGCTCGCTTGAGATTAACTGGTCGCTCATTGATTAATGGTTATATGTTGGAATACAACAACGGTACAAACGGAGTATTTGGATATGTAAATTCATTAAGAGTAGAAAGTCCATTATTCACAATCACTCCTCCATCAAACTTCACAGTACGTGTATTGCTCGAAGGTTATCATGAAGGAACAACAAACGGTATCGTTGCAAATCTTGGAACCACTCCATATACTCAAAATGGTAATGGATTGCTTATCAATCTTTATACAAACAATGCAAATACTTACGGAACTTATGTAACTTCAGCAGTATCAAGTAATGGTGCCGGTAGCGGTGGTTATTTGAATACAACAACTGCTCTTGCAACAGCAAACAGAAACGCTGGCAACAACGACTTTGCAAACGTACCATTTGTATTCGATAAAATTCCAGATGGCAGATATTTCGTAGTTGTTGATCATATCAACCACTTACCAATTATGTCGAGATACGCGGCTCCTTTCAAATTCACAGGTGATGATGCTTCCTCATGGGCAGTTGAATCAGGTTGGGATTTCTCTGGCTGGAACGGCGTTGCAAACAATACTTTACTTTCAACTGAAGCATTAACAGAACCACCAACAATCGGTTCGAAATATACTGCTTTGGGTTACGCAGAAACAAATAAGAGCAATAGCAATTATGGTACTACTGGCTTGATGTTCAACGATGGTAGAAACGGCAACTCAACTAACGCAATTGCGGCTATGGTTGGTGGCGACGTATTCAAAGATGGTGAAATCAATGCGGCTGATAGAACAAGAGTTGTTGCTGATAATGGTACAACATTGCCACGTTCATTAGTAAAAGGTAATGGCGTAGTTAATGCAACAGATCGTCAGATCACTTACAGAAACAGCGGTAAAGCTACTTCTATTCCAGCAAACGTACCAAATCCTGGTAAAATTGGAACAAAAGAAAGCGAAATCAAAGTTCCTATGATTCGTGAAATTGCTCAGATCGACCCTGAAAACGTTGACCTTTCACTTCAATATATCGAAGCAGAAAGAAAGAACAAAGAAGCAGTTGCTAAAGGCACAAATACAAAACAAACAGTATTGGCTGGTAAAGAATCAGAAGTATTGATGGCTGGCTTGTCATATAAAGTATATGCATACCCAACATTAAACGGTGAATATATAGACGTTCCTATGTATATCGAAAACATTGGTGGTGATTGGGCAATTGGTAATGCTACATTTGGTATTACTTACGATCCAAACGGCTTGAAGTTTGTTGAATTGGTGAAAAACCAAACAGTAATCTTCGACAAGAGAGAAGACTTGGGTTACTTCCCAATGTTTACTTCTCCATTACCAACAGCAAAAGATCCTGTTTCTAACCTTCGCACAATTGATATCGACTATGATATCTATAGCGATAACCAAAAATCAGGTTCATTGGTTCCACACGCAAAAACATACTTAGGAACATTGAAATTCAAAGTAATTTCACCAAAAGATGCTTATATGTTCAAATGGCATTTCTCAACAGTTGTTTACAAAACTACTGGCGAAAACGTAACAGGTAACGGTGAATTCTTACCAATCGATCCTGTATTGATGAACAAAGCAATCGCTGTTGTATTCCCTAATGGTGGCGAATTATTAACTGGTGGAAGACCTTACGATGTAAGATGGACAAAACCAACAAATGATGTAATGGGTTATGTTGATTTCTCAACAGATAACGGCTCATCATGGATTAGAATTACAAGTTCACCTATCAGTTTATTGAGCGGCACATACAATTGGAACGTTCCAAGAGTTAACTCAACAGAATGTTTGATTGCAATTGTAAATGCAAAAACAAATACAATGATTGATAAGAGTGATGCACCATTTACAATATTGGCTGCAGCTGCTGCAATCACACGTCCTGCATCAACCGACCCAACATACCGCGGTGGCTCTGCAGACTTCATTAAGTGGGATATGGCAGAAAATGTAAAAGTTAAATTTGAATTCTCAGAAAACGGCGTTGATAACTGGAAATCAGTAAGCCCAATCGTTGATAGCAAAAATGGTTCAGTAAACTGGAACTTACCTGTAGTAAATGCATGTGGTGCAGTTGTTAGAATGATTAATGCAGCAACAGGCGATGTATTGGCAATGTCTTCACCATTCAAAATTTTGGCTGGCTCATTGACACTTGTAAATCCAACTAAAGGCGAAAGAATCAAATACGGTTTGAAAAAACAAATCCGTTGGACTTATGAAAACGTAACTAATTACAACTTAGAATTATCAGTTGACGGTGGCTCAAAATGGACAATAATTGCAGAAGACGTTAAAGCATTACCAAAAGCTTACGATTGGAATGTTCCAAACATCAACAGCAAAACTTGTATCGTTAGAGCAACTTCACCAATCTGCGAAGACCTTGAATATTCACGTACACAAGTATTTGAAATCTATGGCGCAACAGATGTGGAATCTCCAGAAGCATTGGGTTATGAATTTGCAAACGCAACTCCAAATCCATTCAGTGCAACAACTGAACTTACATTCACAATTCCAAACGAAGAATACGTAACAATTACAGTTTATAACGCAGTTGGTCAAGAAGTTATCACTCTTAACTCAAATGAATTCTTCTCAGCAGGAACTCATAAAGTAACATTGAATGGCAACAACTTAACTAACGGATTGTACCTTGTACGCTTTAGTGCAGGCACAGTAACTATGACACAGGAAGTAGTTCTTGTGAAATAATTTTTCAGTCCTACTCCATAATTAAAGGGCGTTCCTCCGGGAGCGTCCTTTTTTTTGTTGTTTTGTAAAGATGTGCCACACCTTGAAGGTGTGGCACATCTGGAAAGCGAAGTTCATAGTAAAGATGTGCCACACCTTGAAGGAGTGGCACATCTGGAAAGCGAAGTGCATGGAAAAGATGTGCATGGATAAAGATGTGCCACACCTCGAAGGTGTGGCACATCTGGTACAAAATAAAATCTATATTTCCATTTTATGAAAATTTTTCGTAATTTTGACTTTATGTTATAAAGAATCATAATAATTGGATATGAAATTTTACGAAGGCACATATTACCATTTATACAACAGAACAAATAACGAGGAGCCACTCTTTCGCTCTGAAGAGAATTATTTGTATTTTCTAAAGAAGTACCGTTATTATCTAGAGGATTATTTGGAAACTGTTGGCTATTGCTTGATGCCAACACATTTTCATTTTTTGGTGCGGGTTCGTTCTTTAAAAGATGTGTCACACTTTGGAAGTGTGGCACATCTTGAAAGCGAAGTGCATGGAAAAGATGTGCCACACCTTGAAGGTGTGGCACATCTGGAAAACCATTTGAGTGCCAAAATATCATCACAGATAAAAACTTTATTATCTTCATATACTAAGGCGATAAATAAACGTTTTGGAAGGCATGGTTCATTATTCCAACAAAATACTAACGCCAAACCCGTTCCAAGCGACCGTTATCTCATTACTTTGCTAACTTACATTCATCAGAATCCTATTAGAAGTAAATTAGTAGATAAAGCTGAAGAATGGAAATATTCGAGTTATCAAGATTATATTGATATTAGAAAGGGGACATTACCAAGCAAAGATTTGATCTTAGGAATGATTAAGAAAGACGAATTAAGAGAAATGACAAAGATACTTATAAGGAAGGATATAGTATAGTCAACCCATATTTGCAAAAACCTTCGGAAGGTTCAATGTGTATAGATGTGCCACACTTTAAAAGTGTGGCACATCTGGAAGTAGATGTGGCACATCTGGAAGTAGATGTGGCACATCTGGAAAGTAGATGTGGCACATCTTGAAAGCGAAGTGTATAGTAAAGATGTGCCACACTTTAAAAGTGTGGCACATCTGGAAAGTAGATGTGGCACATCTGGAATGCGAACCGTTCTCTATTCGTTGTAGTCCGTTCAATGTTTTCTACAATCCGTTCGATGGTCGATGCTTTCCGTTCGATGGTCAGAGCTTTCCGGTTGGTGGTCGATGTTTTCCGTTCGTTGGTCGGAGCTTTCCGTTCGATGGTCGGAGTATTCCGTTGAACCTTATGAATAATAATTTGCAGAGTTTGAGGAAGAATTTTTGCATTTCGTCATATTTCGAGCAACTTTTTATTCAATTCTCCCAAATTATTATTCAATTCTCCAAAATTATTATTCAATTCTCCCAACTTATTATAATTCTCATTATACTTTTCGTTCAATCTATTTAACTTCATCCAAAAATCTTTTGGCTGAGAGGTGCAATTTATGTAATTTTGAAATTATGTTTCTAATTCTGGATGATTATGGCGTTAAGTTGGAACGAAATTAAAGAGAGGGCAATCAGATTTTCAAAAGAATGGGTTGATGCTCACAACGAAGAGGCAGATGCTAAACCGTTTTTGGTAGATTTTTTTAATGTTTTTGGCATTATTCAAAAGAAAGTGGCTTCTTTTGAGCATCGCGTTAAGAAACTTGGGGAGTTTGATGGATATATTGACTTGCTTTGGAAGGGTAATCTTCTGATTGAAATGAAAAGTCGAGGAAAAAATCTCGATAAAGCATACACTCAAGCAAAAGATTATCTGCATGGACTTGCTCAATTGGAATTGCCTAAATATATTCTGGTTTCCGATTTCCAAAATTTTCGACTTTACGACCTTGAAGATGATAATATCGTTGAATTTCCTTTAAGTGAATTGGTTAATAATGTTCAGCATTTTGGATTTATTGCTGGCTATCAAAAGCGTCATTTCAAAGAGCAAGATCCCGTTAATATCAAAGCGGCCGAACTTATGGGGCGCCTTCACGACAAGTTGAAGTCTGTTGGTTATGAAGGGCATCCGCTTGAACTTTATCTTGTGCGTTTGCTTTTTATTTTGTTTGCAGACGATACCACAATTTTCGATAAGGATATTTTTATTGATTTCCTTGAGCAAAAAACAAATCCTGACGGAAGCGATTTGGCAGCTCGGCTTTCTGAACTGTTCTATATTCTTAATTCTCCAAAAGAAAAAAGATTAAAGAATATTGATGAGCATCTTAACCGATTTCCTTATATCAACGGCAAACTTTTTGAGGAGAATTTGCCACCTGCCTCTTTCGATTCTGGAATGCGGCAAACCTTGATTGAATGTTGTTATCTTGATTGGGGAAAGATTTCTCCGGCTATTTTTGGCTCAATGTTTCAATCTGTGATGAATCCTGTTGAACGGAGAAATCTGGGAGCTCATTATACAAGCGAGAAAAATATTCTGAAACTGATTAAGCCGCTTTTCTTGGATGAATTATGGAATGAATTTGAGCAGGTAAAAGATAATCGAAGCAAATTGATGGAATTTCACGTCAAACTCAGCAAACTCAAGTTTCTTGATCCTGCCTGTGGATGTGGCAATTTTTTGATTATTACTTATCGTGAATTGCGTCTGCTTGAATTGGAAATTTTGCGAACATTGATCAAGTATGGGCAATCGGTTATGGATATTAGCCAAATTGTTATGCTTGATGTTGATATGATGTATGGTATTGAAATTGAAGAGTTTCCGGCAAGAATTGCGGAGGTGGCAATGTGGCTGATTGACCATCAATTGAATATGATTGTCAGTCAGGAATTTGGGCAATATTTTGCAAGATTGCCATTGAAAAGTTCGGCAAATATCATCAATGCAAACGCTTTGCAAATTGATTGGGAAGATGTGATTAGCAAAGATAATCTTTCATACATTCTTGGAAATCCGCCGTTTATTGGTTCAAAAATGATGAAGCAAGAGCAAAGAGATGCAATTGTTTCGTTGTTTGATAAATCAGATGGCAGTGGCACTCTTGATTTTGTTACAGGTTGGTATTTAAAAGCGGCAAAATATATTCAAAATTCTAAAATCAAAACGGCTTTTGTATCAACTAATTCAATTGTTCAAGGTGAGCAAACAAGTATTCTTTGGGGAAAATTAATAAATGATTATAAAATCAAGATTCATTTTGCTCATCGAACATTTAAATGGAGCAACGAAGCCAAAGGCAATGCGGCAGTTTATTGCGTTATTATTGGATTTGCTAATTACGATACAAATTCAAAGTATATTTTTGAATATGAAGATATAAAAGGTGAGCCGCATTTAATCAAAGCAAACAACATTAATCCTTATTTGGTTGATGCAAAAGACATTTTTATTGGTAAAAAATCAAATCCTATTTGCGATGTACCAAAAATGATTGCAGGTAATGTTGCTTATGATTATGGCTATTTTGTTTTTGAAGAAAAAGATATGATAGAATTTATAAAAAAAGAACCTGAATCTGAATTATTTTTTAAAAAATTAATTGGTGGAAAAGAATTAATTAATAATGAAATTCGATACTGTTTATGGTTAAAAGATATTGAGCCAAGTAAATTAAAAAGTATGAAAACTGTAAAAGAACTTGTAAACAAAGTGAAAAATGCTAGATTATTGGCAGTAGATAAAGGTACACAAAAATTAGCTGATAGACCACATCAATTTAGGGATTTGAACAATCCAAAGATGTTTATAGCAATACCTAAAACCTCAAGTGAAAATAGGAAATATATTCCAATATCCTTTTTTAATGAAGATTTTATTCCATCAGATTCAATAAGAGTTGTTGAAAATGGTTCTATTTATCATTTCGGTGTCCTAACATCATTAATGCATATTACTTGGGTAAAATATACTTGTGGACGTTTAGAAAGTCGTTTTCGATATTCCAAAGATATTGTTTATAATAATTTCCCTTGGCCCAATTTCTTCTCAGCATCTGGAAATGAAAAACAAATCCAATCCATAGAAGCCGCCGCCCAAAAAGTATTAGCCACACGAGCAGAATTTCCAAATAGTTCGCTTGCCGATCTATACGACCCATTAACAATGCCGCCAAAATTAGTGAAAGCACACAATGAATTAGACAAAGCAGTTGACCTTGCTTACCGTCCACAGCCATTCACAAGCGATGCCGCAAGAATGGAATTCCTCTTTGAACTCTACGAAAAATACACAGCCGGCTTGTTTGTTAGCGAGAAGGAAAAGAAGAGGAAGAAGTGAGGATGAGGGTTTAAAGATGGACTCCACCTCGAGCTTAAAGAATGCATCAATTACATCAAATTTGAATGTGAAGGTGGAGTCCATCTCGGAAAGAATGAATGTGAAAAAGATGGACTCCACCTCGAACTTGAAAAATCCATCAATTACATCAAATATGGAAATAAAGGTGGAGTCCATCTCAGAAATTTATGAAACGAAAGAAAAGATGGACTCCACCTCGAGCTTGAAGAATGCATCAATTACATCAAATTTGGAAATAAAGGTGGAGTCCATCTCAGAAATGGATGAAACTAAAGAAAAGATGGACTCCACCTCGAACTTGAATATTGCATCAATTACATCAAATTTGGAAATAAAGGTGGAGTCCATCTC
>JANJUO010000551.1 GCA_024710535.1 bacterium | reverse complement strand
ATGGAAGAATCCTGCATTTTTGGTTTCGAAGTCAAGTGATTTGATAGTTCAATGGACAAAAACGAATTTGAATGACGATGCAGTATTTATTGTGATGTACTCCAAATCCGATACAAGTGTAAAAATTATACCATCACTGCCTGTTCAAGATGATGAAGAAATTATTACAATTTCAAAAGAACATCTTCAAAAGCTTGCAAAAGTTAGTTCCGAGGGTGTGCTTTGGATTGTTAGATTAAGAGCAAACAAAGATGTTGCCAAAAAAAGAATTCTATTAGTACAGGCACAAAATCATTATACTTTCAAAATTAATTAAGGTTATTCCATGAAAAAAATATTATACACTTTGCTTTTTGTATTAATTTCATATTCTTTGAAAAGTCAAGATGGGACCACATCATATTTGAAAGATGATTGGATTGAGCCCGTTGATATGGAAATTGATTTTATACATTTGAAGGCAGAACTAAAAATTGACCCATATAAACCACTCGTTGAGGGCTTGGCTATAATAACCTTCAAACCATTCAATTCTTACACAGATTCGATTGATTTATATATGCCAGGGCTGAAAATTAATTCAATTTCTTTAGATGGAATTAATCTTGAATATGAAACAATTGGAAATAATATTCGAGTTTTTATTAATCAAAAATTAAAAAAAAGTGATGAATATAATCTATATGTTGACTATGCCGGATTTCATGAAGATGGTTTGTATTTAACCGGCTGGAACGACCCAAAAGGATTGATGCGTAAGCAAGTTTGGGCACATAGTCCGGCAGGCTGGCTCCCAATAATTACTCAAAAACATGATTTATTTACAACTGAATTATTGGTTACTTTCGATGGCAGATATAAAGTTTTTTCAAATGGTGATAGATTAGCAATAAAAGATAATGGTAATGGTACAAAAACTTGGCATTATAAAATGAGCAAACCACACGTTGTTTATTTGATTTGCCTTGTGATTGGTGATTATGAATTCAAAACCAGCAAAACTAAGCGGGGTGTTCCTGTTGAATTGTGGTACTATCCTGATATGCCAGATAGATTTGCCGTAACTTATCTTCATTCTGAATATATGATTGATTTTTTTGAGCAGGAAATTGGCGTGAATTATCCTTATTCTGTTTATCGTCAAGCACCACTTGCGGATTATTTATATGGCGGTATGGAAACCACAACAGCTACAGTTTTTGGTGATTATATGTATATTGACGGTAGAGCTTGGTGGATGAGAAATTATGTTAATGTGAATTCCCACGAACTCAATCATCAATGGTTTGGCAATTATATTTCACATTTAAATAATAGGCATACTTGGCTAACTGAAAGTTTTGCAACACATTATGCAAAAATTTTCGAGAAAGATATAAACGGTGAAGATTATTTTCAATGGGAAAGAGATAAGGAATTAATTCGCACTTTCAATGCGGCAAAATCAAATAATAATCCGGTTGCACATTCACATGCAGGAACAGATAGATGGTATCCAAAAGGTTCGCTTGTGCTTGATATGATGAGAACTGTTTTGGGAAATGATGATTTTAGAGCGGCTATAAAATATTACACAGAGAAAAATGCTTTACAAGTAACCGAAACCTACGATTTGCTGAAAGCAATCAGAGAAGCCACAGGGCAGTCAATAGATTGGTTTTTCGAGCAGTGGATTTATCGCGGTGGCGAGCCACATTATCAAGTTAGTTATGAATCTGTAACTGACCAATATAAAGAGAATTACGTTGTTTTTACAGTTAAGCAAATTCATCCTGTTTCATCTTTGATTAAATATTTCAAAATGCCGATTGAATTTGAAGTTCATTATACTGATGGTTCTGTTGATAGCCAAACACATTGGGTTGAAGGTGAAACAACGATTGTAAAGATGCTGAATTTATCAGGAAAAACAGTTGATTTTGCTGTGTTTGACCCAAATAGAAAAATAATTAAAAAATTGAATTTCAAGCGATCATTCAGAGAATTATCTGCACAAGTTTTGAAATCCAAAAATATGATTGACCGCTATGATGCACTTTTGGAAATCAAGGACAAAGCAAATGATGTTAAGCGTGAACTATTGCGAAATGTTTTTGAAAAAGAAACGTTCCATCTTACAAAAGCAGAAATAATTGCACAACTTGCAACAGATTCGCTTAACTATGACATTATGTTTAAAGCACTTAATGACAAAGATGCTTTGGTTAGAAAAGCTGTTCTTGATAATTTGAAAACAGTACCATTTTCTCTTGAAAGCGAGTACCGCAAAATTCTCAAAGATAGTTCATACACAAATGTAGAACTTGCTTTGGATATTCTTGCCAAGAATTTTCCTGAAAATATTGATGCCTATTTGAACATCACAAAAAATGAAACAGGTTGGCGAGGCAATAATATCAAAATGAAATGGCTTGAAATTGCTATTCAAAGCGGAAAGAAAAATTATTTCAAAGATTTGATTGAATACACTTCTTTGAGTTATGATTTCGAAACAAGAATAAATGCTTTTAATATTTTGAAATCTTTTAATTATTGTGATGATAATGTTATCAACAACGCTTTTCAGGCAATGGCTTATTGGCATTTCAAACTAAGAGATGCGGCAAAATCATATATTCAATATTTTTCTCAACAAACAAATTATTACAATGATTTGCAAAGATTATTGAAAATCAGCAAATTAGATGATAATAAAAAAGAAAGAATAAATAAATTGCTGGAAAAGTAGTTATCATTCTGAATAATAAAAATGTCTAACTGTTTGTTGAAAAAATATATATCTTTTAGAAAGTTGGTGCAAATTATAATTATTTAAACCAAACTTCCGAAGCTTAGTTTTTTGTAAAATTGTTCTGAGGTTTCTAATAAGATTAATTTTTGACAATTATTGTCAAGCAAGGATGTTTGATCTACAATATTTATAAAGGCTTAGTAGAACAAGCATCCTTGCATGTTGCAGAAATTTATAATTATTGGACAGGCAATCAAGAAATTTCTAAGGTTTTAATTAATCATAAAATTTCCAAATATGCAAATGGACAGAATGAGTGTTATATATAAATTCTGCTGAGTAGTTACCAAATAAGTAATATGTAAATTCTATTGAGCAGTTAAGTTTTATTTCAAATAATAATCAATCAAAATTGATAAGTAGAAAAAATGCTTAATAAATAAAAAATTTTTATAAAAACAAATAAATTTTAAACATACATTTGCTTATTTGAAAAAAAATAAATAAATTAAGTTTTGGAATTGTGCAATTTCAATATTTTGCAAAATTTTAATTTTTTGAAGTTTTTTTGGAGATATTTATGAAATTTTTAAAAATACTAAGTATGATTATCGGAATCATCGTTTTAGGTATTTTGTTGTTCCTTGGATATATATGGATGTTTTTGCCAAATGTTGGTGATGCTCCTGATATAAAAGTAGATATCACTCCCGAAAGAGTGGAGCGAGGAAAATATTTGGCTCATCACGTTGCTGTTTGTATTGATTGTCATGCAACCCGTGATTGGGGAAAATTTGCAATTCCTCCTGTTGCCAAAACAGATGGTAAAGGTGGCGAAGTTTTCGACCAAAAATTAGGTTTTCCTGGAACATATTATTCTACAAACATAACTCCTTATGAGCTCAAAAAATGGACTGATGGCGAGATTTATAGGGCAATTGTTGCGGGTGTTTCCAGAGATGGACGTGCCTTATTCCCAGTGATGCCACATCCGAATTATGGAAGAATGAGCAAAGAAGATATTTATTCAATTATTGCATATTTACGAACAATGAAATCACTTATAAATGATGTGCCTACATCACGCTCCGATTTCCCTTACCAAATTGCAATAAATTATTTACCCAAAAAACCAAATCATCAAGAAATTCCTCCAAAATCCGATAAAGTAAAATATGGAGAATACCTCGCAAATGCATCTATATGTATGTATTGCCATACTCCAAATGATAAAGGAAGACCAATAAAGGAAAAAGCATATTCGGGCGGTTTTGAATTTCCATTACCTACAGGCGGTATTGTTCGTTCAGCCAATCTGACTCAAGATAAAGCAACAGGTATTGGCAGATGGACGCAAGAGGAATTTATCGACAGATTCAAAGCATACAAAAGCAGTGTTTATACTGCTCCAAAAGTTGCGGCAAATACATTCAATACATTTATGCCATGGACTATGTATGCTGATATGAACGAAGAAGATTTGATTGCTATTTATGAATATCTAAAAACTATTAAGCCAATATTTAATAAAGTTAATAAATTTTCGATGGCAACTGCGAAAAAATAATACAATTTATAAAAGAAGATGTCCTAAGCAATTAAGTTTAGGACATCTTTTTTGTTTTTATTTGAAAATTATTTTAAGAATTGAGAAGTCATCATCAAGAATTTTTTTG
This sequence comes from bacterium, assembly GCA_024710535.1. GTDB lineage: Bacteria > Bacteroidota > Ignavibacteria > Kapaibacteriales > UBA2268 > JANJUO01. Next base: position 10,531 of record JANJUO010000551.1, on the reverse strand, counting down.
CCTGAAATATCTTTACATTCCTTATATAATTTATCTAATTCGGAACTATCGCTGTTTGCATTATCAAAAATAAATTGATTCATTTCTTCTAATGTCCACATTTCTCCATCTATTTTGTCAATTTCATAAGCACCATCAGAATAAATATACATACAAGAGTTAGCGGAGACATTCATTGTAGATTTCGAAAATGGATAAAATGGCAAACCTCCAATGATGAAATTTTCGTTTTCCAAAGGCTGATATTTGTTTCCATCTATCATTAATGCTGGTGGATGACCTGCATTGATAAATTCTAAAACTCTTGTAGATTTATTATAAACGGCATAGAAAAGAGTAAAATACAAATCGTGATGATCGCTCATTTGGAATTTTTCATTTAATGATTTTGCTACATTCTCTGGATCTTTGAAATCAGTATCTGCCAAGTTCATACCACGAAGAATGTTATGAGCAGAAACTGAAAGCAAAGCCGAACCAACACCATGCCCACAAACATCCAAGAGATAAATTGCAAAATGATTTTCATCAATATTATGATAGCCAAATAAATCTCCCCCAAGTTGGGCAGAAGGTATAAACCTGAAATTAGTTTCTACTATATCATTATTTATTGGCTTAGGAAGCATAGATTCAACATATTCACCTGCTTTTTTCAATTCTGATTCAATTACCTTGTATGCTGCATTTCTTTGCAAAAGGTTAATATAACCATTTGAATGATATTTGATTCTTGCGATTAACTCAATTTTATCAGGCAATTTCACGAGATAATCATTTGCGCCTTTCGCAAAAAGTTCTGCTTTGGTTTCAGCTTCTTCTTTTGATGATAAAACGATTACAGGAATATCTTTAAGTTTTGGATGGGCTCTATAATAGCGTACAAGAGTCATTCCATCGATATCAGGCATAACCAAATCCTGCAAAATAATTGTCGGAGAAATTTCCAAAGCCACCGAAACGGCATTAGCAGAGTCTTTGCAAAAATGAAATTCAATATCCTGCTCTGAAAGCATTCTTCTTACTTGCTCCCCAACAATTGCCTGATCGTCCACAAGCAATACTTTGATCTTATAATTATTCAAATCTAAATTAACAGCCATTTTTATCCTCTTAAGAAATATATTTATTTAATAATTTTGAAATTTCAGTTAGCGGATGAACTTCGCTAACTGCACCAATCTCTAATGCCGCTTTTGGCATTCCCCATACGACAGATGATTCTTTATCTTGGGCGATTGTTACCCAATTATTTTGCTTAAGTTTCAACAATCCCTTTGCACCATCATTTCCCATTCCTGTTAGCAAAATTGCAATTGCATTTTTATTCCAATTTTCGGCAAGAGATTGAAAAAACACATCAACAGAAGGTCTGTATGGGTAATCGTGTGGCTCGGGAGTATAGATAAATTTTTGATTTTGTGAAATAATCAGATGGTCGTTGGTGCCGGCAACATAAATAATCCCTTTTTTGATTTCTTCATTTTCTTTTGCAATTTGCACTTTATGTTTGGTATTCGTGCCAAGCCAATTTGCCAAACCCTGAGCAAACTGATTATCAACATGCTGAATAATTACGATTGCCGCATCAAGAATATCCGGTAAATTGGATAGCAAGTAAGATAATGCTTTCGGACCACCGGTTGATGAGCCGATTGCAACTAATTTCAAATTTGATAAGGTAGATTTATCCGAACTATCTGAATTTAGTCTCGCAAAATTTGTACTTATAATTTTGCTTATTGTTTGAATTTTACGAATCAAATCTTCTGATCCGCAAAGTGTGCCTGATTTATCATAATAAGGAGTAACCACCACATCCAAAGCACCATTTCCCAAAGCATTAAATACCTTGGATTGATTTTTTTCAACGGAAGAGGTAACAATCATAATTGCAACAGGATTCTCGTCCATAATAACCGATGTTGCAACAGCACCATCCATTATAGGCATTATTAGATTCATCAATATCAAATCCGGCTTATGAGTTTTGTTTTTGATGACGGCTTCCTTCCCATTCATCGCTGTCCAAATTACTTCAACATCAGCAATTTGTGCAATAGCTTTTTTTAGAACTTCAATTTCGAGTTGCAAATCATTAACAATAGCAATTTTCATATTATTCAGCAGTTCCAATTAAATCAACAACAGCGGATATCAAAGTGTCATCATGGAAACTCGATTTAGTCAAATAGTAATTGGCGCCTGCATTCATTCCCCGAATCTTATCTTCTGCTCTATCTTTATATGAAACAATCATAACGGGAATTTCCTTTAATTTGCTATCACTTTTTATTCTTTTAACCAAATCTATCCCATTCATTCGTGGCATATCAACATCGGAAATCACAAGGTCGAAAGTATCTGCGTGGAGTTTGTTCCAGCCATCAATCCCATCAACAGCGGTCGTAACTGCATATTTCTTATTTTCAAGCAATTTCTTTTCCACTTCACGAACTGTAAGCGAATCATCAACAATAAGCACTTTTTTTCTTTCGATATTTTTATGGGATTTTTCCAGTTCAATTTTTTGCAAATCGCCTTTACTTAAAATAGTATCAATTGTTCTTACCAAGTCATCAACATCAATAATCAAAGCAGGCGTTCCATTTTCCAAAACAGCACCAGCAGAAATAACTGGAATTCTTCCCAATCTTTTATCGAGTGGCATCACCACCAAGTCCGGTTGGGCAAGCAATTTATCCACAATCAGCCCAAATTTATTAAGTCTGTCACTAATTACTATCAAAATATGATTATCATTTTTGCGAATAATATGCTTCATATTAAACAATTGATAAGAATCTACAATTCCAATATTTTCATTGTTAACAATACAATAATCTTTTTCTTCAACTGAAAAAATATCTGAGTCGTTTATTTTGATTATCTGCTCCACTCGAGACATTGGTATTGCAAACGGCTCTTTATTAATTTCAATCAATACGGCTCTTAGAATTGATAATGTTAAAGGAAGTTGCAAAATAAATGATGTACTCAATCCCGGCTCAGACTCGCAGCGAACAGTGCCACCAACCTGATGAACCATATTGAATACAACGTCAAGCCCAACACCTCTACCTGATATTTCGGTTACTTCTTTCGCAGTAGTAAATCCCGGCAAAAACAGAAATTCGTACAGCTCTGTTTTGCTCATTTTTTCTGCCATTTCAGGAATGGTAAAGCCCTTTTCGACAATTTTCTTTCGCAAATATTCAGGAGAAATTCCCTTGCCGTCATCTTTTAGAGTGATGAGCAACATTCCCGAACTATGTCTTGCTTCAAGAATAATTTTTCCCTTGGTTGATTTATTCTTAGCGATACGATCCTCAGTGCTTTCTATTCCGTGATCGATTGCATTACGAATAAGATGATTGAGCGGTGCTTCTAATTTTTCAAGAATATCACGATCAACTCTTGTATATTCACCACGAATTTCTAATTCCACATCTTTATTTAATTTCTTGGAAATATCACGAACAAGTCGAGGAAATCCGTGCAAACCTTCCGAAAACGGCTTCATTCTTGTATTTAGCGCTTCTTGATATAGACGCTCCGCAACAGACTCCATACGCATCGAAAAACTTTCAAAATTATCAATATGACTAACCAATAAGTCCAAAATTTTGTTTAAAGTATAAGTTGCAGAATAAAAGTCGATTTTTATTTCATCGTCAATTTCAAAATCTTGCAAAGCCAGAAATACTGATTCTTTATTTGAATTCAATTCAAGCAATTCCTGTTTGATTTGCTGTAAATCTTTCGAAAATGGCTTAATTGAGCGTGCCTGAACAAGTGCTTCTCCGGCAAATCCGAGCAATTTATTCAAATTATCAGACAAAACACGAACAAATCTCTCCTCTACCCTTTCAATATTTCGGGTGATTAATTCTTCTTCCAAAACCGGTTGAACAGTAGAAACTTCCGGCTTGGGCTCTTCCTTTGCTTTTTTGATTTCAACAAGCACTTCGCTTGCTGGACTTGAATCTATTGTTTCAATTTCAACAGCAGTTTTTTCTATTTCGCGATTTATTAATTTATTTGTTAAATCATCAATATTTTCAAAATTTTCAATCCAATAATCTACTAATTCATCGGGATTTTCAACTTTCAAATTCAGAAAAATATTATTGCATTTTTTAATCAAATCAAGTTGTTGCTTATCAATTTTGAATTCGCCTTGAATTGCAAAATTGAAATAATCTTCATAAACTTTTGAAAATTTTACAGCCATTTCAAAGCCGATAATTCTTCCAGCACCATAGAGAGAATGAGCAACTCGCATCATTTGCTTGATTTTGTCATCATCGAAATTCTCAATGAAATTTTTCATCTCTTGCGATAGTGAAGAGACCTCACTCAAAAACAATTCAAAAAGACTTTCATCGATATTTAATTTAACTTTTTCTGGCTTAATTAATGATTTTTTTTCTATTTGTTTAACTTGATTTTGTGGCGATTTAGGTGCAGAATGCCCGTTCAGTTTTGGTGATCCATTTCTTAAAGCAGTATTCATCAAATTACTCAGAACAGCAATTCTATCGCTGAAAGATTCGAGTGTTTCAGGAATTCGGTCTATTTCACAACTAAGGAGTTTTGTATAAATATCATTTCCCTCAAGCAATAAGTCAGCAACATCCGAACTTATTACCAATTTCCCTTTTTGAGCCGCAGTGAATAAATCCTCCATACTATGAGCAAGGGTAACTGCTATATCCAAACCAACAATCCTTGCCGCTCCTTTGATTGAGTGTGCCGCACGCATAAGTGGCTCTATTTTTTTTGGAGTCTGCTCTCTTTCGAGTTCAACAATCCCTGAATCGAGCACACGCGTATTTTGCTCTAATTCAGTTTTGAATAAGTCCAGCAAAGTGTAATCAACTTTTGAAGAAGTTACCATACAAGCACCTCTTTGAATGCGGCAAATAATTTTGCATTATCGAGCAAGCCAACCCGATTATTTTTGAAATTAAATATAGAAGAAATATGCGCATCTACTGATTTTGAAATTGTTACCGGTGGTTTTTGCAATAAATCCAAAGGCATTGAAGTTACGCAATCGAATTCATCAACTTCAAAAATATAGCGTTGAGATTCATTTTTCAAGACCACCATTTTTTTTAATTCTGAAGTAATTGGCATCAATCCAAGAATTCTCGATAGTGAAAAGCATAAAAGTAATTCACCGTTTACATTGCTTATTCCTTTGAAATAATCATTGCTACGATAGGGAACAGTGTGAATAAATTTTCTGTCGGTTACTTCCTGAAAACATTGAGTTTCAATTGCAAGCCACTCTGCAGCAATTCTGAAAATCACAACAGAAACCGTGTTTGGATTCTTTTTTTCTTTTGGCTTGCTGACTATTTCTGTCCATTCGGCTATCAATTCTTCCGTTACAGGCCTATCGAAGAGCTTTCTACCTGATAAAACATAAACCGAGCAATATTTACATCTGCCCACTTCGTCCAATTTTGGGCAAGTACCCATACCCCAATCGCCAATTTCGGACCAGCAATTCACTTCTTCAATATTTTTTTCTAAATTATTCATTTCTAAAACTTCTAATGGCTCTCTTTCTGAAAATTTCTGATTTTTCGTATTGTTTCAACGATTCAAATAATAAACTCAAATTAAAGAGCGATTCATAGTGATTCGGATTCAAATAAATCGCTTTATTATAAAACTCAATTGCCTGATTAATATTGTTTTTACTGCTATTAATTAATCCTAAAATAAAAAATAGTTCAAAATTATCTTCTTGCTTAGCGACATTCAATAGGCAATAATTTTCAGCTTCATCAAATTTGCCTTGATTTGCCAAATTTTTTGCTAATTCAAAATCAAAAACATCATTAATCATTGTTGATTTTTCAATTTCGGGCTTCAGACTCAAAGTTTCAATTTTTTCTTCAATTTTCTCAAATTTTCTAAAAGATTTGTTTTTCAACTTGAGTTCAAATTCTGTTTGTGATTTAGCGATTGTTTTATGCAATTTTTTTTTGAGGGCAAATGCACCCGGCTTGTCGATTCTTTCGAAGCCGTTTCTTGCAAAAAATGATAATTCTGAGTGTCCGCTAATAAGGATACCGTCATCTTTCAAGAGATTCTGTAAATTATTAATTGCTTTCAATTTTGATTCATCATTGAAATAAATCAATAAATTCTTGCAATAAATAATGTCAAATTCAGATTCCATTTCAAGGAAATTATCCTCAATAAGATTACCTTGTTTGAATTTAACAATATTTTTGTAATCTTCTTTCAGATAATAATTTTCATTAATTTTAATAAAATATTTCTCTACAAAACTAAATTTATCATTTCTAAAAGATGATTTTGTATATTTGGCTCTCGTTGCAATTTCTAAATTCTGTTTGCTGATGTCGCATCCTATAATATTAAAATCATATTTGCCAAATCCAGCATCAAGAAGAAGAAACATCACAGAATATGGTTCCTCACCGGTCGAGCATGGAATGGATAAAATCCTGATTTTCCTACCTTGATTTTTTGCTTTGAATTCATGAAAATAATTTCTGACAAATCGAAAACTATCGGTATCCCTAAAAAACCAAGTTTCCGGCACTTTTATTTCTTCAATCAAATCAGATAGTAATTTTTCATTTCTCATCAATTCCGAATAATAATCAAAATGCTTTGTAAATCCTGCAATTTTCATTGCGGAATTTATAGCGATTTCAACACTTCTTTTTCCTATAGAATCTGCATCCAAACCAATTCTATCGGCAAGCATTTTTATTATTTCATCAAATTGATTCAAATGATTCTATCTCTTTTTTTATAAAATTAATGATTTCTGAATTGATTAATTTTGAAATATTAATCAGTTGAATTGATTTATTGTTTATCATCAATAATTTACCCAAATAATCAGCATTTGCAATCGAAATACCCGGATCCCTCAGATTTTCTTTTATATATTCAACTGTTTCGGTAACCTGCTCAGCAAGAAACGCAACATATTTCAATTTTGAATCATTTATATCATTATTCAGAATTATGATTCTCGTACTTAATAAATATTTGGATTTTCTGCTTTTAATAATCTCTGAAATATCAAAAAGCGGAATTATATCGCCACGGTAATTAATTAGTCCAATCAATGATTCCGGTGAATGTGGAACCTTTTTGATTTTTACCAAAGGGATAATTTCGATAATATTTTTTACTGAAATTCCAAAGATATCTTCATCAATATTAAAAGACAGACAAAGCATTAATATTTTTCTCCACTTACTGAAAATCGCATCATTTCACTATTCAAAGCATAAGCAGAATTTTGCAATTGCTCTGCCGCTTTATTAAATTCAATCAAACTATCGCGAGTTTGACCGGCGGCTTGATTTAGTTGAACCATAGATTCATTAATTTGAACTGAAGAATTATTCTGGCTCTGTACAATTGAATGAACTTCTTCGATTCTCATACTCAATTCGCCTGCTTTATTAATTAAAATGAGTAATTCATCGCTGATTTGTGAGGTATTTTCTGTGCTTTTCTTGGCTTTTTCGGAAAAAATATTCATTGAATTTACACCGGCAGAAACCACACTTTGCATTTCGATAATCATTTTCTCGATATCCAAAGCGGCATTGGATGTCTGATCTGCAAGTCGTCTGATTTCGCGGGCAACAACCGAGAAACCGCTACCGTATTCAACTGCTTTCTCTGCTTCGATTGCCGCATTAAGCGAAAGAAGATTGGTTTGATTTGCAACCTTTGTAATCGTGGTTATTACATTGCCAATATTATCGGTTTTGGCTTTGATCATTTCAAGATTATTTTGAACGTCATTGGTTGAACTAAGTAAATTGTCCATACTTTCTTTGATGTCATCAAGTTTTTCCAAGCCCTCGTTTGCCACTTTTGATGTTTCATTTGCCATGTCTGCAACATAACTCATATTTTCAGTTAGCGTGCCTGAAGTTCTGGCAATTGAATTACTCGTTGATGTAACTTCATTTGTAGAGGCGGCTTGCTCGGCAACCGTTGCCTCCAAATTTCTTGCCGAGCCGGTTATGCTCGAGGCGGAATCGGTTACTTGATATGCAGTTTTTCGAACTTGTTTCAAAAGCAAATCGAGGTTGAATGTCATCTGCTTTACAGAACTAAACAATCTGAGAATTTCATCATTCACATTATCGAAATTTTTATATTGACTGAAAAGCCCGATTTTTGATGAATCGTTTAATGTATTCAATGCAGTGCTGAGATCGCCATCTGCAATATTTTGAGCTATATCTGAAACAATTTTTACGTGCTTTGTTATTCCCCGAGATATGATCAATACGATTATGATTGCAATCAATAATGCCAAACCACTCAGAGCCAAAGCAAGTAATTTATTGAATGTAAAGTGATCTTTTCTGATTGCTAATAATTGGTTCAGCTCCTGATTAACACCTTCCCAAAACTCATTTCCGTCATGTAGTAAAGTTTCGCCGGACTCCAAAGTTTTGCTTATCAAGTCACCTCTATAAACAGTATCAGCAGATAATTTTTTTAAATCCTTAATAAATGCCGAGATACTGCCCAAATATTTTGATTGGAGTAATGGAATATTTTGCTTCAAAGTAGCACTTGAAGAATAGAAAACACTATCTTGCTTTTGAGCAACAGATAATCCATCAAGAATTTTGCGGACGCCCTCTCTTTCGATGATGCTGATGTATTGATTTAGTCGCTCCAATTCATTGTAATTTATCGAATCTTTATAAAAGTGATTTTGCAAGTAGTGTAAAGTCTTACTAATTTCAAATTGTATCTTTGGAAGTGTTATCAGAGTTATATCCATTAAATAATATGAATCCAAATCCGGATCCAAAATCAGTCCGCTTTTATCCCCAACAAATCTCAACAGCAATTCAAGTTCATCCAAAATCATTTCATATTCAGATTCATTCAAACCCACAGAGTTATGTGAATTTTTTTTGATGTTATTCCATTGTTCCCGTAAATTCAAATTATCTAATAATTTTACTTGATGCGAATAAATCTCTTTTTTTGTTGTCAAAAAGTCAATTTCTATATTAGGATAAATTTTGAATATCTCCGAAATTGAACTATCTATTTGAATTTGTAATCTTGATATTGAGGCATCATCAGCATTTATGTATTCTTTTGATTCTTTATTTTTATTTGCAATAACATACCGCTGATGTTTTGGAATTAGCGTTATCAATTGCTTGATAGGACTAATAACTTTATTTCCCCAAATCTCTTTTTCTGTAGAATTTATATCTTTATTGAATCCTGCAATTACAAACCAAAGCAAAACACCAATAGGCAAAATGAACACAAAACTGCTTAGAATAAGTTTGTGAAATAGTTTTAAACCTTTGAAAATAGACATCATTATCATATCAATTTACCTTGAATTTTGTTACTTCGTTTTGTAAACCCTGAACCGCTTCGTTTAATGAATTTATCACATACTTGAATTCTGTGAGAGATTCCTTTGATTGCTGTGCTGTTGCAGAAAGTTGTATCATTGCCTCGCTAATTTGCTCCGCACCTTCTGATTGATTTCTGATACCGGTATTTATATGATCGAATTCTGGTATCAAATTATTAACCTGATTTATAATTTCGGTTAATTTATCGCCCAAATCCTGTATCTCGTCTGTACTTGTTTTCACTTCACGACTAAATTTATCCATTTCCATAACGCCGCTCGATACCGAACTTTGCATCTCACGAACCATATATTCAATATCTTTGGTGGAAATTGCTGTCTGCTCTGCAAGACGACTAATTTCACGGGCAACAACGGAAAAACCTTTACCAAATTCGCCGGCTTTTTCTGCTTCGATTGCCGCATTTAATGATAATAAATTTGTTTGATCCGAAATTTTATTAATTGTTGTGATCACTGTCGAGATTTTATTGGCTTTATCGCTGATTACAGATAATTTTGTTGTAATCGAGATAGTTGCTTTCACCAAATCACGAATTGCTTTATCCATTTCGGAAAGACTGCTTCTGCCAATCTCTACCATTTTTGAAGTGCTTTGCACTTTGGATTGCACTTCTGAGATTGCCTCGCTGAAATTATGGGCAGATTCTGCAATTTCGCGACTTGTTGCTGTTACTTCTTTGGTTGATGCCGCTTGCTCTGCAACAGTTGCCTCCAATTCTCGGGCAGATGCCGATATTTGAGTAGCCGAAGTGGTTACTTGAATACCCGACTTCTGTACCTGCGAAATCAATCCTTTCAGATTATTAAGCATCACAACAATCGAAACGAATAATTGCTTTGATTCATCATTCTTATTTGTCTCAAATTTTCGAAAATGCTCCGTTGAAAATTTCGAGATAATACTTTCGGCATTTTGCAAATCCCCATCTGAAATGTTTTTCGCAACTTTATTTATCAAAATCAATGGCTTGGAGATTCTTGAAGCATACCAAAATGATACAAAAATTACAATAGAAACAACAACAATTCCCACGTAAATTAATTTGTTCATCAAAGAATCTATCTCTGCTTCCAATTGTCTGCGTGTTT
>JANJUO010000542.1 GCA_024710535.1 bacterium | reverse complement strand
AATCGGTTGTAGTGCCTCTGTTGGTTCCTTTGATGTATACATTCGCTCCTGCAATTGGTCCCAATTCATCTTGTACTATACCAAAAATTAATTTAGAATTTTTAGGAATTTCAATCGTGTTGCTAATTCTTCTCTGATAATTTTTATAAGTATAGTTGTTTTTTGGGTCATCAAAATTAAATCCAAACCAATACAATTCGGGTTCTCTTTTATAAACGGCAAAGTGATTTCTTTTTGTATTAAAGTTATTTACATAGATGTCAAATAAATTATATTTTCTAATATAAGGAGTTCTTGGATAAGAATAGTTTTCTTGAAAACTAAAGGTATACCAATAATCTTTGTCAAATTGATCTAGAGAACTATCATACATGCTGGCTAAAATTTCGGCCTGTAGTTTTGGATTGGTAATTTTAAATGACCAATTTTCTGTGCTTCCTGGTTCTATTTTGTTTCGTAAACTTTCAATTTCAATATTTAACTTATCATCAGTTTCTTTTTTATTAATATTGAAAGATTTTAAATACCCTTCATTTTCCCATATAGTTGAGAAATGGAATGTTAGACTATTCAAATATTTTACATCTTTGTTAAAAGTAAAAACAGTTTTTCCATTTTTTAATTGGATTGTCTTAACTTCAGTTATTAGATCTTCATCCGCATAAAAACGAGAAGTGATATATAGGTCAGGAATAATGGATTGAATTTCAATAGTGTAAAATTTAGAATTAGGAGTTGTAATGTCTTTGTAAGTAAAAATTTCGTTTTCAGAATAAGGATATTCTTTTGATTTTACAACAATATCTCTTTTGTTTGTAATCAAATGGTTTTTTATATCGTAAGCTTCTGCAACAATTTTAAATCTTGAATTTCTATAATTTTTTAAAAAATCCAGTGCTATTTCTTTAGATTTTTTTGTGTCAAAAGAAATGGTTTTTATTAATATTTCTTGTACTTCTTCATCTGATTTATCATAAGGCTCATATGGAAATAATTGTTGAAACTCTTCTTTACTAATTGTTTGTATTTCTGGAATTGAATACAATCGTCCTTTTAAGAAATTTTTCTTTTTAAGTTCATATATTTTTATTGTTCCATTAGCTTCAATTGGATAATTGTTTAAAGTAGTTGCAGAAATAGTCAGTTTGTTGTTTTCTTCTGAAATTAATTCTGAATTAACATTCAAATACATTTTCAACATTTCTTTGCCTATAACAATATTTTGAGAGGCCGATCTAGTCTCTCCTTGGATATCAGTTAATGTTACATTAATACCAAAATTTAATGTTTCAATTTCTTCATTTCGGATTATCGAATCAATAGCAACGAATTGGATTGTGAAATTTCCATTTTCATCTGTAGTAGTTTCTGAATTGATAAAATTTTCATCAAACGGAATGCTTTTAGTTTTGCTATAGCAATTTTTTGAAATGGAATATTTAATTTTTGCATTGGTAATATTATTTCCTGCTAGTGCTTTTGCATTTCCTTTAATTTTAATAATGTCACCAACAGTGTAATTTTCCTTTATTTCATCAAATTTTACTTCAAATGTTGGACGCTTGTATTCTTCTACTTTAAACTTAAATTCGGTGTGACTTTCAAAATCAACGTTGTCCCAAAATTCATGTTCTTCTTCTTTTTTATTATAGTATTTTGAATCTTGTTCGTAGTTGTCAGGCTCTTCAATTTCTATGCTGAATTCTCCAGTTAAGATGTTTTTTGGAATGTCAAATTCATCTGAAAAACTTCCAAATTCATTTGTTTGAACATCAAATTCTTTTAAAGTATTATTGTTGGCGTCATTTATATTTATATGTAATGTTAAAAAGGGAACAACACTTTTAACATTGTCTTTTTTTTGTATAACTACACCTTTGTAATACATTTTTTGTCCCGGTCTGTATATAGCACGGTCAAAATAAACCACGGTTTTTGCTTCCCAGTTAACATAATCATCATTCGAATTTTCATTTACATTTGAAGGCAAGAAACCTCTGTTATAGTTAGAGTAAAGCGAATCTCCTTTAAAAGAAAATAAAATTGTATTATCGTATTTTTTATCAAATATTCTTTGTTTGTGTTTAAAGTAAGCATTTCCACTTTCATCTGTATTTATGGTTTGATCTTCGGTAGTAATGCTTACATTTTTCAGTGGTTTTCCAATCTTTCGATCATAAATATAAAAAGCATCTTTATTATCTTCGTCATCTTCAATTACATACATATTGGTAGCTGAAATTTTACCATAAGTAAATGCTTTATTTTTTATAGATGAGTTGTTGTTTGTTTCTATATAAATTAAATAATTTCCGACATCTAATTTTTCAAGTAAAACTTCTGTAGTATATTCAAAATAATCTTTTTTGTTTGGTAAAACAATTCTTTGCGATATTAACGGTTTGTTTTTAGTAGTAAAGGCATTTACAATAGAGTCTTTATTAAGATTTTCTCTAGAGTCATAATAAAAATCTTTATCAATTAAATTACTTAAATTTTGAGGTAATTCAAAATATTGAATTGAAATAGTATCAACATTTTTGAAATTTATAAATGCTCTATTATTTTGTAATGGATAAACTATTTTAGGTAGCTTAATACTTAAGTCTTTGTTAATAATTTCAATTTTGATTTTTTCAGCTTCAGCTAGTGCATTAACATTAATTTTTGCATTTAATATTGTATCAATTAAAGACAAAGCA
>JANJUO010000443.1 GCA_024710535.1 bacterium | reverse complement strand
CATTGTCATTTATTGAAAAGATGTAGGTAAGTGATAAAAACTTGTTATTACGCAAAGATGCTTTATTTGAGTAGAAATACAAAATAGATAAAAAACATTCGCTTAACCTACAAGAAAGGGCAGTTGCGTAAATAAATGAGTGAGCATTAAATATAAAACCAACTTTATGACAAAAAATAAAAGTAATAGAAAAAGCATTACAAGAAGATTAATTTTGATACTTCTAATATTTCAAATCACATATAGCAATGGACAATTGAAAGAAATACCTGTTAATTCTACAACAGAAAATAGAATAGACAGTCAATCGAACAATTCATATCGAAGTACTATATTTCCGCAAATTCATACCAATTTAAATGGAATGGTAACAGAGTTTGTAAGAACAATGCATCAAGACAATAAAGGGAATTATTGGTTTGGAACAAATGGTGATGGGATTATCCGCTATGATGGAAAAATACTTGAAAAAATGACAATTGCAGGAATCAATCAACGTTTTAGGGTTTTAGAGATTGTAGAAGACAAAGCAGGTAATTTATGGTTTGGAACATCAGAAGGACTCATAAAATATGATGGTAACGAGTTTACAACATTTTCAAAAAAAGAAGGATTACCTGGCGAGGATGAGGAAATTTGGGGATTAACAATTGACAAAAATGGACTTATATGGATTGGTTCAATCGAGGGAGTTAGTCATTTTGACGGAGAGAAATTTATACCTTTTTATTTGCCAGATTCAATAGTTGAAAATCCTAAGTCTATGTTGTCTCATAAATTGGTTTTTAAAATTATAGAAGACAGAAATGGAACTATGTGGTTTGCTACCGATGGAAATGGAATATTCAAATATAACAACGGAAAGTTTGCTCATTTAACAACCCAAAACGGACTTGTAGACAATAATACTGCTGATATTCTAGAAGACGGTCAAGGAAATATTTGGATTGGAACTTTTTATGGAGGGGTGAGCAAATTTGATGGTAAAACGTACACAAACTTCACTAAGGATGGAATTATTGCAGGTGCAGAAACTTACAATTTATATGAAGACAGCCAAAGAAATATTTGGTTTACGGCTGAAGGTTATGGTGTTTACCGATATGATGGCAAAAGTTTCAAGCAGTACACCACTGAAAATGGCTTGACATCTAATGTCACGCAAAGTATTCTCGAGGACAAAAAAGGACAAGTTTGGTTTGGAAGTTGGCAAGGACTATGCATTTTTGATGGAGAAAAATTCGTGAATGCTAAAGACAAAGAAGCGTGGACTAAGTAAAAATAACTGTTGCTAACAGCACATTGTAAGCAATAATTGGAGCAATAGAAATTGATGAGGCAAGGAAGAGGTATGATTTTAATAATTAATTTGTTTAATTATACATAAATTCATATTTTTGAAAGGAATTTATTGAGAGAAATTAAATAAATGAGTTATGTACATTTTAAAAGAACAAGACACACAGAAAAAACGACAATGAATTGTAAAATATAAAATAAATAATTGTATTAAAATAATTATCTTTGCTTTTTGGTTATACTCAATCAGAATTTCATTATTTTTAAAATCTTTATAGTAAAGGGTAATGTTAATATGAATGATTTTAAATTAAAAGGAAAAAAATTGGGTTGGATAACAAAAAATACATTACAACAAACAATAAAAATAAATAAACGAGATTATGCCATATTTAGACATATATTCAGGAAACTGGACTTCTACTCAAGCTAGACATTTATTAAGGCGAACCACTTTTGGACCATCAATTCAAATGGTAGATAGTGCTTCAACTTTAGGATTGAACGGAACGGTTGATGCACTATTTGCACCATTGGCTATGCCTGACCCACCGGTGAAAACCATACCTGATGGGACTGGAACAAATCAATTAAACGATCCGGGTGCACTATATGGACAAACTTGGGTAAATGCCGCTCCTTTCCCTAATATTAATCCTCCCATGCTTAGAAATAGGGTTTTACGTTCTAGAAGCAAATCACTTTATTCATGGACGGTTTTACAAATGCACTACAGTGGATTGTCTATCAAAGAAAAAATGACCTTGTTTTGGCACAACCATTTTGTTGTAGGGGATGCTACCATTGCACATAGAGAATATATATATTATTCATTACTTAGAAATTTGTCGCTTGGTAATTTTAAGGAACTCACCAAGCAAATTACCATAGACACAAGCATGCTCATTTATTTGAGCGGTGCTGAAAACACCAATGTGGCACCAAACGAGAACTATTCTAGAGAATTGTTAGAACTGTTCACGATAGGAAAAGGTCCCTTAGTAGCTCCAGGTGACTATACTAACTATACGGAACAAGATGTTGTAGAAATGGCTAAAGTGCTTACTGGCTGGCAAGTGCCACCTATAAGCAATACCAATACATTAACCGCACAATTTTCAGCAATTAGACATACACCAGGTTCAAAACAACTTTCTCATAGATTCAATAATGCTGTAATTGCAGAAAGTGGAGATCAAGAATATAAAAATT
Organism: bacterium; assembly: GCA_024710535.1. Classification (GTDB taxonomy): domain Bacteria; phylum Bacteroidota; class Ignavibacteria; order Kapaibacteriales; family UBA2268; genus JANJUO01. The sequence goes on along the minus strand of JANJUO010000443.1, from coordinate 532 downwards.
TGATAGATGTCATTTTTCAACAAACAGAATGCTCTCGTTTTATCACTCGAAAATTGTATCGTTGGTTTGTAAGCTCTGAAATTACTAGTGATATTGAAACAAATATCATAGAACCACTAGCTCTTATTCTAAGAAATAACAATTACGACATTGAACCAGCATTACGGGTTTTGTTGAAATCAGAACATTTTTTCCAATCAACGGCTTGTATGATTAAAAGCCCAATGGATTTGATGATGTCTGCCACCAGAGGGTTAGGAATCAATCCTCCCCAAGGAAAAGTTACAAACGAATATGATCATGCTTATAATATTTATATAATGAGTTCCGACATAGATCAAGCATTATTCTATCACCCAAATGTTGCAGGGTGGAAAGCTTATTATCAAACGCCACAATACTATAGATTATGGATAAATAACCTTTTGTTACCCAAACGTCATCAGTTTTGTAAATTGATGGTTGAAGGTGGTAGTTTTAGTTATAATGACGAAAACTATAATGTCACTAATCTAGTACCTGTACTGGATAT
>JANJUO010000410.1 GCA_024710535.1 bacterium | reverse complement strand
TTAACTTTTTTTGATTTTCATTCAGCATTTTTAATGATTTTCTTGTCTTTTTTAGATTTTTCATTTTCATAATTTTCATTTTTATTCACTTTTTTCGAGGTATTTATGCCGATTGTAGTTAATAATAACTTTTCAGAAGATAGTTTTGAAATGCGTTCTGAAAGATTATCTGCGATTCAGGGAAACTTTGCCACTATCCAACCAGAACTTTCTGCTCCTGATTATATTGCAGAATGTGCGGAGGATTGCTATGATGTTTATGCTGAACTTTGGACAAATTACGGAGTTGAAGATGACCAAATTGAAGCCGCAACTTTGGATTTCAACAGTAAACTTGCATTGATGGAGGAGGAATATCAGAATGCTAAATACCTTGCGATTTCGATTTATCGAGATAATCAGACTTTCTTGAAGCAATTTGAATTTGATATGCGATTTCCTGATTCAAGAAATGCAAGAATTGAAAAATGCTTAAAAGTTTTGAAAACACATGAAAATCATATTGATGCCGGTGTATCAACTTTGCTTCCGACTGCAATAATTACACGCTTAACAAATGCAGTTACAGCTGCAGAAGAAGCAAAATGGGTTCAAGATAAAGAGAGAGGTGAAGCAGGTCATCAACATGATTTATTGCTCGAACGCTTTGATTCGGATTCTGAAATTTTGAAAGAATTAAAATCTTGGTGGTTTGCAATGATGGGCAAAAAAGATTCTCGTATAACTTGGGTTGGGATGGTGAATCCAAGTACCGGCGGTTCCGGTGGCAATCAAATCTCTGCTCCTACAAATTTCCGCTATGATTATGCAGATAGAACAGTGAGATGGAATGCGGTAAACGGTGCAACAAGTTATCAATTGGAGTCTTCCGATGATAACACAACCTGGGATGTGATGTATGAAGGCGGCGATACTGAATTTTTCACTGGAGAAATGCTCCCTGACCATAAATACCTGAGAATTAGAAGTCGCGATGCCAATGGATTCAGTTCATATACAACATACAACGTAATTTACGAGTATGTCCTGAACGGTCCAACAAATTTGACGCATAATCCAGCTCTTCCGGGCTTCACTTGGGATACAGTACCAAATGCAACTGCTTACGAAGTGCAATTACGCCTCGCTTCCGGTACAGATGATGATTACAATCTCATCTATTTTGGCAATGATACAACATTAATACATGGCGATCCGAATGGAAGTTATTACGTGCGCGCAAGATCGTGGTCAAATTCTGGGCTAAGTGGTTGGCATTTATTGGCTTACTCGGTTGGAGTGTAGGAAAGGGACGATGGACGGATGAAAGGGACGAGGACGAAAGGAAGGGTCGAGGGACGAAAGAAGGGGACGAGGGACGAAAGAAAAAGATGGGCTCCACCTAATTTTCAAATTTGATTTTATTTGAATAATTGCTCAATTAAGAGTTGGAGTCCATCTGTTGCAAGCAAGTAAAGATTCTGAAGGTTTTGTGTTTTTTTGCGCATGTATCATAACAACGTAGTTGTGAAATGTTAGTAGCAATGCAAAACAAGTACAAACCAAGCTCCGTAGGAGTGGCATATAAATTTTACTTGTATGTCGCAATAAAATTGCTGAACCCGATCCACAATATTTCCCTTTCTAAAAAGCAAAAGCCCCGATGTTGGGGCTTTTTTTGTTATAAATATTAATCATAACTTTTTTTTACCTAAAATACCCCCAACCAATCTTGCGGTTGGTCCAAATAAGCTTTTAGCGGCTTCTTCAATATTTTTTTTATGAGCAATTTCATTGTAATTGGGACTATCCAAAAATACTTTCAATACTTCTTTTTTTGAAGAATTCGATCCTTTTGCAATATTTGCAATAATTTCATATTCGAACTTTGCCATGATAAAAATCCTAAAATGTTAATAATAATTTATTTAATTAAATGGAAATATAATATTCCATTTTACTCATACAAGAATGTCCTTTTTAATAGATGAAATTGACAAGTAAAAAAAATATATTTAATTTTTTTACTTGAAAGAATATTGATTTCAAAATTAAAGTAGAAAAGTACCTTTTTGATTCTGTCCTATCCATTTTGAATGTCTCTCAATTATATCAAATAATTCTTTCTTTTCTCTATCCGAAATATTTTGAGAGTTAATTAAATCCCTCATTTCATTGATAATTGATACTGCTTTTTTAATGTGATCATTGGCACAATTTTGTTTATATTTATCATATTCGTAAGCATTTTCCTTTGCTTTTTTTTCTTTCTGCTTATCATATTCCCTTTTATGATTCTCGTAATTTCGTTCGTATTCTTCTTTATATTTTTTATAACGATTATGCAAATCTTCTTCATATTTTCTGGCTCTTGAAGATTCATAATATTTAACAGATATATCTACAACTCTCATACCTATATTAATCCAAAAATTTGGATCCTTTATTAAATTTTTACTGCTTTCTTTAGCAATATCTAAACCTGATTTTAAAAAATTGGAAAAATCCATAATTAATCCTTAAGAAGTGGTTGGTTAGGTAATTGATCAAGTGCTTTTAATGATTGTTCACTTAAAGTATCTAATACTTTTGAGTTTTCTTTTAACATTATTTCAAGAGCAAACCTTCTATCATCGCTTGATATATCTGGAATTTGTAAAAATAATTTAACTGCTTGAATATTTTCAATTGCAATTTCAAATTGTTTTTGAATGTGGAATCTGTATGTTTCTTCATGGTGTTTTAATGCTTGAATAAAAATATTTCCCTTTTCTTTTAGTTCATTTTGCTTATGATCATATTCTAATTTTAATTCATGTAATTTGGTATTATTGTTAATTTCTAATTCTTTAGCTTTATATTCATATTCAGTTTTAAGCCTTTTAAGCTCATGTGCACTTGAAATTACAGAATTTGCTAATCCCACGATTTGATTTGGGTCAAGTTTCTTTACAGCGGCTTTACCTACAGCAGCCCAATTATTTTCTTTACTCACTTTTTCACCTTTTACATTAAAAAAAAAGGTAATATACACATTTCCCTAATACGATTTTTAATGAATGAGGATCTGCCGACTTTCATTGAGTAACTGATGCTTTTGGATGTGTAGATGAGCACTTTTAGGAGGCACTAAAGATGCTCAAAAAGACATTGCGTAGCTTTTTAGTTTTTCGATGAATATTGCTTTTTGACTTTGCGAGATTGGCATTTCGAATCCATCGCTTAATGTTATTTTTGCATGTCTGGTGTTATGAAATCTGGCAACATATCGCAAATTTACCAAATGCGAATTATGGACTCTGCAAAATTCCAAATCTTCCAGCATCAAGCAAAAATTCTGCAATGGTTTGGATACAATAGTCGTTTTCCCTGTATTGAAAACCACTTTTGTATAATTGTTATCAGCTTCAAATCTAACAATCTCGCCCAGATTATGAACAAGCAAACCGTTTGATGAAGGTAGGAGAATTTTTTGAGGTCTATCCAGCAAACTCTGCTTCAAAATCCCCAATTTCTCATCGAGAGATTCATTATTTTGGATTTTGTTGAAGCGTCCAATGGCACTTTTGAGTTTGGGCAGGTCGATTGGCTTCGTAAGATAATGCAATGCCGAAAATTCAAATGCACGAACTGCGTATTCGCTATGCGAAGTAGTGAAAATAATTTCAAAATTGCGATTAGTAATTTTTTCAAGCAGATCAAATCCCGTTCCATCAGGCAAATTTATATCCAAAAAAACTATATCCGGCTTATGTTTCTTGATACTCAGCACGCCACTTGCCACAGTTTCGCACTTATCAATTATTTTGACTTCTGGAAAATTTGCATTTAGCAAAATCGAAAGCGAAGAGATGAAGGTTTCTTCATCATCAATAATAATTGCTCTGATCTTTTCGTTCATTTTCCATCCTTTATTCTTTGTCAATCACCGCAAACACTACTTTCACGTTCTAATTATTTAAATATTTTTATTTATTGTAAATGATACTTTTGTGCCAATGTTTGGAGTGCTTTCCACCCTAATTTTTCCGCCATTCATTTCGATAAATTCCTTGCATAAATTCAGCCCAAGCCCAGTTCCCTTTTCATTGTTTGTACCGCTTGTTGAGTGTTTTATATCTATTTTGAATAACTTTTTGATGTCATTCTCAGCAATGCCAATACCATTATCAATTATCGAAACTTCATAAAAATCATTCTGCTCAATCACTTCGATATTGATTTCGCTGTTGTTATGAGAAAATTTAATCGCATTGGACAGCAAATTCCGAATCACTGTGCTTATCATATCCATGTCTGCAAAAGCGTAATAATTCTCATTAAATAAAGCATTTATCTGAATATTTTTGCTGTTAGCCGTTTGCAATAGGTTCTGAATTTCCAAATTTATCAAATCATTCAAATTCATAATTTCGGGATGAGTGCTAATTCTTCCGGATTGAATTCTTGACCAAATCAAAAGATTATCCAGAAGTTTCAAAATATTGCCAGAAGATTCTTTCAAGAGATTGATTTGCTTATGCTTATCTTCATTTGAAAGATTATCATAATATTCATTCAAAAGTGATGATAAGGTATTAAAACTCGCAATCGGAGTTTTCAAATCATGCGAAATAATAGTGAAAAATTTGTCTTTTGTGGCGTTGAGTTTGGCAAGTTGCTTTTCGGTTTTGCTTTTCAATTTATATCTTGAATAAATCAAAAGCGAGACCAGCACAAGGGCGAGCATAACCACAGCAGAGATTAAAATTGTAAAATTCAGTTCTGCTTCTTTTCTTTTTTTTTCAATTTCAAAATCATTCATAGCAGATTCTAACTCATGCTTGGATGCCGTTACTCTTGCATCGTATTTATGGACAGAATCGCTCATTTCATTATATTTTTTAAAACTTTCATAAGCCAATTTTGTGTTTCCAAGTTTTTCATAAGCAAGATATTTTGCTTCATAACTTCTTTTTAAATATTCAAAAAAAGTGGAACCTTTGGTCAATTCGATACACTTGTCTGCATAATAAATTGCGCTATCCAATACTCCTTTATTGCAATAAACCCAAGCAAGTTCGGAAAAACATGCATTTATCAGATAATTATTATTGAGTTCGGAATTGATTTTACGAGACTTATGCAAATTAACTATTGCAGAATCATTTTGATTTAAATAGGGAAATATGAGACCTTTGTAATAAAAAATCAATCCCAAACCAAATTTATTCAAATACTCAGATTTATCGTTCTTTTTCATCAAATAAAAATTAGCATCATCGCAGTTTTTGATTGCTTCTGTATAATTTAATTTGAAAAGATTCAGATATGCCATATTCCATAAACTGCTGGCAGTTTCGAAATGGTTATTGGTGATTTTGCTTAATTTAAGAGCTTCATTTAAATATTTTTCGACATTTGGGAAGTCCCGAAGCCGCCCATAAACCAAGCCAAAATAAATATTTGCAGTGATAATGGTACTTGTATCGTTGATAGATTTTGCATATTTCTTTGCATTAGATAGATGCTCGATGGTTTTTATATAATTTGACATAAGCCAATGTGATATGGCAATGTTCAGCAAGCCTTTGGAAATCATCGGCTTATTATTCTGATTGTTTGCAGTTTGATAATATAAATTTGCGGCAAAGTTTATTTTATCATTATCGTTAGATTTATCAATCGTGTCTTGTAAAATCTTGTAAATTTGGGATTGGTTTTTATTTTTTAGTAAATTATCGAATTGCTTCGCAAAATTTTCAGAATAAGCAATAGAAATAAAAGAAGAGCAATTAAATAAAATTGCTATAATATAAAATGATATTTTCGGCTTAATTTTCAAATTGAACATTGAATATAATTTTGAAGTATGCATTATGCACTGAAG
>JANJUO010000397.1 GCA_024710535.1 bacterium | reverse complement strand
AATTGTCGATAGGAGTGCAAACACAGATGCTGCAATAATTAGAACTTTTCCTATCATATAATTTTTTTAATAATAATGAATAAAAATATTTAAAAATTTAATTACTTAAGGACTTTGAAATATTTATTAAAAAGTCATTCTCAAAAATAAGAATGACTTTTAATGAAGCGATATTCAATTAATTTTTAATTGTAAAGTTGCTTGCCTTTGAGGTCATCTGCCTGTCCTTCGTATTTCGAAGGGCATTTGGTCAGAATTTCTTTAGCAACAAATTTTTCACCTTCATATTGACCTTTGATAACTACCATTGGGGCAATGTCGAAGTTGTTTGGCTTTCCACCATTAGCAACAATGTTGGCTTTGTTTCCTTTTTCGTCAATCATGGAAAAATAAAATTTGTTGTTCTCGGAATCGTATTTATATGGCACTTCTTTGTCCCAAGAGCCAATGATTTGCACGATTTTTCCTTTTTGCTTAGCGTCTCCGAAATCGGCATAGGAAATTTCTGTGGAGTCGAAAGACATCACTGCAATATACACAAAAACTATCGCAGCTATAATTCCAATAATATATTTTGTTTTCATTTTACTATTCTCAAATATTATTTTACAAAAAACACTTTTAACAACTTTAAAATTAACAAAAATTTTTGTAATTTCTTAATAAAAAATTTAAAAGATAAAAAACTCTTAATTAATTTTTGCATTTTTTTATGAAATTGCTACAAAAAATGTACAAATCATCAATATTATTGAAACCGGTGCCCAAATTTTCCTCTCTTTGTGGCTTGGAGTAATTGTATTCAATACCGAAGCAACCACACTAAAAGCAAACACAAACCATATTCCAATTTCAGAAAATTCTAAATATTCATTAAATATTATTCCAGATCGAATCAATACAATAATTGAAAAAAATATCAGAATAAAAATTTGAAATACTGCAGAAATTCTTATTTTCAATGGAAATTTTCCCGGAAATTTTCCACCCATAGCATATTCGCCCAAAGGCATTCCAGAAACTAACATTATTTGGAAGATTATCACGCAAAAAATTAAAAATAGCACTATATATGCAAAAATCAATTCCATAATCAAATCCATTTCTAATCTATAAAGTTAGGAAATCTATATTCAATTAGTCCTTCATCTGTAACATCTGCTTGAGCAATACCTCGAACAACCATACTATCGAGTATTTTGCCAGAATCGGCAATATTGAAATCGGTTTGTTGGGAGAATTCTGTGGCTGTTAGGATGCCTTTGTTTTCTTTTGCAATTTTCAATGTGAGTTTTTCATTGAAATCTTCTATTTCTTTTTTGATTTTTTTATTGACACTATTTAGTAAAATCACTCCAGAGACAAGCGGTAAAATTCCAAATGCAATAACAGCTCCTGCCATTGCCGCAAGTTCTGATGCCTCTACAGTGATTGCAGCGGGTATCAATATTGCATTGAGAAAAAGCCCGAAACTAATAAGAGTGTAACTTGAAAGTTTTTGAACTCTGAGTTTTAAATTTGCAGTTTTTTGTTTCATAATTTAAATGCCAATAATTATTTTTATTTATTAAATTTTATGATGAAGAAAATGACGAAACATTTCTGACCAACTCAACCAATTATGACCATATTCAGGACCCCAAATTTCGGAAGAAACCCGTAATCCTTTATTAGTGAGAATTTCGCACATTTGCGTAGTGTTGTATGGAAATTCGTTCTCGCCCGAACCTGAGGCAAGATAAATATGCCTTCTTGTCATTAAATGAGAAATCCAGTAACTATCTGTTAAATTAGGCATATAATGCAAAGGTGAATTAAAATAACAATTCTCATCGAAATAATCTTTTGAATAATGCTCCAAATTGAATGTTGCACTCAATGCTATTGTTCCTATGAATATATCCGGTCTGCGAAGAAATACATTTGCCGCCATATAGCCGCCATATCCTGCTCCAGCTGTGATAATTGGAACCGGTCCTCCACATTCGGTATAAATTTTATTTACCAACTCTTCTTCAATAAATTGATTGAATTCAAAATGGCGTTTTGATCTCTCGAATTCTCTTTTAGAAAAATCATACCAACATTCATCCATAAAATTGGAAATCGAGAAAATTCTGTATCTGCCTGAACGAATATTTTTGGTTACAGAATCCAAAAATCCGTTTTCTTCAATTTCTTTATGGTTTGGTGTATTTGCAGAAAATAGCAAAACATTAGTTCCATAATGCCCGTAAGATGCAATCTCTACATTTTTGTTCAAAACTTCGCTATGCCAATTGTAGTATTCTCTTTGCATATTTAAAAAATAAATGTTTTAAAAAATTATCTGTTATATTGAAATTTCTCAGTAACGCTCAATGGTCTATATAGTCTATAATCGCCAAACCCGGTATTATCAGCAAATATAAATTCGCGATTATTTCTATAACTCCACTTTTCATAAATCTTGCCATCGCCATATCCTTGCTGTCTTTCAACCGATGATGGTGGACCATATACAATATACACCATACCTTTATCAGTGAGCCATCCTTCTGTGTATGAACGAAAATTTCTATTTGCAAATTCAATTCTCAAATAATACTCATCGAATGCTTCATTTCGGTCGGTGCTTGGAGATGGATCGAGTTTTTTCCAAAATTGCTCAAATCTTAGTAGTTTTTCCTGATTATTCTTTCCTGATTGAATATAATCGACATCATGCTGATATGCAACATATCTTAATTGCTTAATCGCAGAAGAAATATCATCAATAACTACCCCTGCAAAAGATCGGAAATATTTTATAGATCGCTGAGCAACTGCTAAGTAATCATTTTGCGTATAATTGTATGAAGTATCGGGCTTTAATGCGATTAATCTAACAACATAAGAGCCGCTTGTCATTTCTTCAATTGTAGGAATCTGCAAAAATTGTTGTTGACGACTTGCATTTGCTGAAACACGTTTTCGGACTCCTTGAGCAATAATCTCATCTTTTGCATCAAGAACTTCCCAAACCAAATCAATAGAATCATGCTTGATTGTATTCGAATAAGTTTCGAAAAATACAAAGAAATTGTTGTTCAAATTTCCAATATTATCTGAAATATGTGGCGTAATTTTGTATTTTCCATTAATTTCCTCAATTGTGCTAACCAAAAGAATTCCGCTCAATGCCAAATCGAAATTTCTAAAATTTATAACGGTAAGATTTCTTGATCTTTCATATTGTTGCTTATTTAATTTATCAGAAACAACCACTTTGATTCTAAATTTCCCTTCAGGAAGATAGATTATTTTTTGGGAAAAATCAAATTCGGCATTTCCGCCTTTTGTCGAAAAATAATCATCTGCTTTGATTGTTTTTGAAAATACTTCTTCATATACTTTTGTGCCTGAAGAATCAAAGGCAGAAAGTTCAACTCCATACATTGCTGAAAATTTCTCATCAACACTAACGAAATTTAATCTATCGTAAGGAACAACAATAAAGCAATCTACTCTGCCGGAATCGGGAGTTTTTCCTTCGAAAACTATAGCATCAAAATAAAATGCTTCAAAATCTGATGAGCTTTGCTGTGCAAAAGAATCATTCTGTAAAAGGAATATAAGTCCAACGAACACTAAACAATAATATTTAATCATTTTTGAAATCATAATCATTCCAAAATTCTATCTTTTTTTGATTAATCTGGCGGCAAAAGCGCCATCCAATTTATGAATATGTGGCATTATCTTCATATAGCCATCACTACAAATCTCATCGCTCAAATACATTTCCGCCGGATCCAACTCAAATTCAGGAAATTCTTTCAAGAACCATTCGATATTTTCTTCGTTCTCTTCGGGCTCGATTGTACAAGTAGAATAAATAAATACTCCACCGGTTTTGAGCAATTTTGCGGCATTTCTCATAATATCTCGCTGAACTCTTTGAATTATTATCAAATCCTCAGGTTCTTTTTTCCATTTTATATCCGGCTTTTTCGAAAGAGTGCCCAACCCCGAGCATGGAACATCTGCAAAAACCAAATCATACAGTTCTTTAGATTTGAATTCTGTTGCGTCTGCCTGCTCGCTTTTGATTATTGAGAAGCCCAATC
>JANJUO010000336.1 GCA_024710535.1 bacterium | reverse complement strand
ATAATGTTAAATGAATAAATTATCAAATTTTAAAAAAGGAGAAACATTTTCAAAATATACAATAAAAATATAGAAACAAATGTTGCCGAAAACGGCTACATCTCTATGGGAGCAAGAACTTACTGCCAAGATATTGGTCGTGCTTAATCTTTTTATCCACTAATTTTGGAAATATTTTTTCACTGTTTCAATTATTTCAATATATTTGCAATAAGGAAAATATCAATAAATTGTAAATGAATTTTGGATTTGAGATGAGCTTTTTTCAAGAGTCAATTAAAAAGAAATATTTAAATGAATTGGATAATGAATTGCTTGATAATAAATATCGGCAGTTTCTGGAATATTTCAATAATAAAGATATTCAGCAAAATATTCGCAATGCAAAAGAAGAGCAGTTTCAAGAGGGATTTCTGCGTGAATTGTTCGTCAATATTTTTGGATATACTCTCAATCCTCAGCCGGAATTTAATTTAACAACTGAATTAAAAAATATTGCAAATAGTAAAAAAGTTGATGGAGCAATTCTCAAAAATGGTGATGCAATTGCCGTTATCGAATTGAAAGGTACCGATACAAGCGATTTGGATAAAGTGGAATCGCAGGCATTCGGTTATAAAAGCCACAATCCAAAATGTATTTATGTTATTACTTCAAACTTCGAGAAAATTCGTTTTTATATTCAAAATGCAGTCGAACATCTGAATTTTAATTTGTTCAATATAACTCGCGAACAGTTTGCATTGATGTGGCTCTGCCTTGCAAAAGATAACTTACTTAATGATATTCCTCTCAAAATGAAAGAATCTTCTTTGATGCAGGAAGCCCATATCACAAAAAAACTTTATGCAGATTATTCAAAGTTTCGTGAGGCAATTTATAATAATCTTGTGAAGAATAATCCCGAACAGGACAAACTCCTTCTCTTCAAAAAGACTCAAAAACTGCTCGACCGCTTTCTGTTTGTGTTTTTTGCTGAAGATAGATTATTGATTCCACCAAATTCCATAAGGGAAATTATCAAGCAATGGAATATTCTCAAAGATGAACTTGATGAATATATGCCTTTGTATGACAGATTCAAAAAGTTTTTCGGGTATCTCAATACCGGCTATAAAGGCAAGAACTATGAAGTTTTTGCATACAATGGCGGACTCTTTGCTACCGATGAAATTATCGATAATATTACTATTGATGATAGTATCTTATTTGATCATACTTCAAAATTATCGCAATATGACTTCGATACAGAAGTTGATGTTAATATTCTTGGGCATATTTTCGAGCATTCTCTTGGTGAAATCGAAAGTGTTCAAGCGGAAATCAAAGGCGAACAGATTGATGTTCAAAAAACCAAACGCAAGAAGGACGGCATTTTCTATACTCCAAAATATATCACAAAATACATTGTTGAGAATACTGTTGGCAAACTTTGCATTGAGAAAAGGGCAGAATTTGGCATCATTGATGAAGAATATGCAAAGGGCAGAAAAAATCGCAAACATGAAGAATTATTAGAACTTGATAAAAAACTCAGCGATTATCGAAATTGGCTCTTGAATATTACAATACTTGATCCGGCTTGTGGCTCGGGTGCTTTTCTGAATCAGGCATTAGATTTTCTGATAACTGAGCATCGAAAGATTGATAATTTGCGGGCATCTTTGCTTGAAGAAGGGCTTGTTTTTGCAGATATTACCACAGATATTCTCGAAAATAATATTTATGGCGTGGATATAAACGAGGAATCTGTTGAAATTGCAAAACTTTCTCTTTGGCTTCGCACCGCACAAATTGGCAGAAAACTAAATTCACTCAGCAATAACATAAAATGTGGCAATTCTTTGATTGATGACCCTGCAATAGCAGGCGATAAAGCATTCAATTGGGAAAAGGAATTTCCACAAGTGTTTGGTGAATATGATGTTAAGAATCCCCCTAACCCCCTTAAAAAGGGGGAACAAGAAGGAGAAACGTGGGAACAAGAAAAAATTAATGTATTAGTCCCCCTTTCCAAGGGGGAATTAAAGGGGGATTGCCTTTCTTCAACATTAAAGGGGGATTGCCTTTCTGACGACTGGTCTTTTATGAAAGACCAGATTATTAGTAGAGGGCTTATTTATTCTCAATATCATTTGCCTTACAATCCTAAACTTATTGATAGGGCTAAAGAATTGAGAAAAAATATGACGGCTGCCGAGAAAAAGCTGTGGTTTGATTTTTTACATAATTTTAAATTTAGGGTTTTACGGCAGAGGACTATTGACAATTATATTATAGATTTTTATATTGCTGAAGTTAAATTGGCTATTGAGATTGATGGCGATTCTCATTTTAGTGATGATGGTATTGAATATGATAAAATACGCACTGAAATTTTAAATCATTATGGAATCAAGGTTATTAGATTTAATAATTCTGATGTTATCAACAATCTTGAAGGTGTTTGCAATGCGATTATTAATGAAGTGGATAGATTGCTTATGATTCGCCCAAAAAGTAATAATCTTGCAGAAGTAGTTTCGGAAAAACCTTCCAACCCCCAAACCCAATTCCCAAACCCCAAAAAAGGTTTCGATGTCGTTATTGGGAATCCGCCATGGGGGGCGTTTATAGACAAATTAAATTTGAACTATTTAAAAGAAAAACAATATAAGGATATTTCATATAATACAGCATATTTATTTATAGAAAAGGGTATTTATTTACTAAATGATACTGGTTACTTAGAATTTATAATTCCAAAAGGGTTATCATACGTTCCAAATTTAACTCCTATGAGAAAATTTTTATTTGAAAACTATCAAATAAGTAAAATTATTGATGCATCTGAAGTCTTTTTAGAAAGCGGTGTAGAATTAGAAAGTATGATTATTGAAATTTCAAAATTAAGAACAAACCAATTGATTCAAACAGGTTATATATGTGATAATAGGTTTATAGTTAATGAACCTATTTGCAACAAGGATATATTGAATGATAAGATTTTTGCCATTTGGATAAATTCTAATAATTTAAGTATTGTAAAAAAAGTGCAACATAAAAGTATCGATTTAGGTTCAATTTGTAAATCAAGAAGAGGAATTAACATAAACAAATATGTTTCAGAAGCAATATCTGACAATATAGTTTTAGGTGGTAGAAATATATCAAGATATAAAATTGATTATTTGACTTATTCAGCAAGTGATCATATCAAAGATAATTTCAAATGGCAACTTACCAAAAATTATGCTTCAGGAAATTGTTGGTAGATATGGTGCACCTTTATTTGGTAATTATAGAAAAGTTAAATTAAACTCAACAATTGATGTTGATGGGAAATTTTATTCATTAGATACCGTTGTAAATCTTTTTGATTTTAACGATAATTATAATATCATATATGTTTTATCAATAATTAATAGTAAATTGATTACATGGTATTTTCATATTTATCAGAAAGCATTTTCTCAATTAACAATTCATAGTGGTAATGAAAATTCTCGTAACATTCCTATTCTGCTTCTATCTCCCAAAGCCCAACTCCCATTCATCGCACTTGCCGATAAGATGCTGGAAATGAATAAGGAATTGAAAGAGAAAGAAAATAAATTTGTTGAATTGCTCAAAGCCGATTTTAATATTCAAAAAATAAGCTCCAAACTCGAAAACTGGACTAAATTAAATTGGGCAGAATTTGAAAAAGAATTAAACAAACTAAAAATTACATTGTCCGGTGAGAAAAAAGAAGACTGGTTCGAGCGATTCAACCGCTTCAAATCATCTGCCCAAGAACTCAAATCCGTAATAGACCAAACCGACAAACAAATTGACAAGCTTGTATATGAACTATACGAACTCACAGAAGAAGAGATAAAGATTGTGGAGGGGGAAGCAAATTAATTACGAATTACGAATTACGAAAATCAATTTCTACTGTTATTTCGCAACTACGTTGCTAAAACAAAGCCATCCCCGTCCCTGCGGGGATTTTTTTTATCTCGTAGAGATTCTGATGATGGTAATAAAAGCTACCGAATCGACCTCAATTATCTCGTAGAGATTATATTATATAATCGCTACGCGATAAAAAAAACACTGGCGTTTCCTTTATTACCATAATTTAATCGCTATGCGATAATTTTTCTGAAGGAATAAAAAGAATAAAACAAGCAACGTAGTTGCGACCAGTTTGTAGAAAAAAAATTTGTTAAACAATAAGTTCCGTAGGAACGGATTTTATTCAACATTAAATATCCATTCCTACGGAATTTGATTTAAAATTAAATACATCTTTCTACAAACAGAATTCTTCTTCGGAGAAAAAAATGTAAGGAACAACGATCGTTGTTCACAACAAATGAAAATCAAATTCATCCCTGCAAAAAGCAGGGATTTTTTTTGTGGAATTGTGTATGAATCATAACAAACTGCGTATCTACTGAAAAATAATTCGTTTATTTCCAAAAAAATATTTCACGAGCTCTCTACGGAGTTTCACGAGCTCTTTACGGAGTTTCACGAGCTCTTTACGGAGTTTCACTAGCTCTTTACGGAGTTTCTCGAGCTATTTAAGGAGTTTCTCTAGCTCTTTAAGTTTTTTCACGAGCTATCTACGGAGTTTCACGAGCTCTCTACGGAGTTTCACTAGCTCTTTACGGAGTTTCACGAGTTCTCTACGGAGTTTCACGAGACTTCTCCGCCATTTCACGCGACCTCTCTTAACTATAATGTTTTATCTTTTCTTAATTTTTTTATTGTTAAAAATATATTTTGGTTAATCCGTTTAAATAATTAAGGGTTTTCATTTTCAAACCTGAAATATTGCAAAAACTTTTATATTTTTTATTCAAATAAAATTGGTCAACAAGTTGTTGACCAATTACAACATTCAGAAAATCAGCAAATTAACATTAATGGTAAGTTAGTCCAACAAGCTGTTGGAAAATTACAAATTGTTTTAAATCAATCAGATAAAGATAATATACAAATTAGCCAACAAGCTGTTGGACAAATTGTGCAGCAACTTGTTGCCCAAATTCCTTGGGGGCATAACATACTAATATTCACGAAGTCGAAAGATATTAACGAAGCATTATTTTATCTAAATCAAATAGACCTGTTTTGTAACTCGAAAATTAGCCGAAATAACTATAAGGATTTTGCAAAAATTTGTGGTAGGTTTTCGCTGGATTAGGTGGTAGGGTTTGTTTGGAATTTCCTTCTTGTTGCTTACCGAATTATCAAAACTTGGTTTTAGTCAAGTGAAAGATGATTAAAACTTTCATTTTCAAAAGACTGTTAAAAGATGGAATTTTCATACAAATTCTGAACTGATAATTCTTTAATCAATTTCAATTTTAATAATGGAAAAATCATCATCAAGTGTTTCATTATCATTGTATTTTACAACAAAATCATACAAATTTTTCAATTCATTTTCAGTTTCATTGGATTGAATTTTTAGAAATGCTTTCAAGTCATCTATTGACCAAAAATTTCCATCTTTATCTTGGATTTCATAGACACCATCAGAAAAAATAAATAATTTTGATGATGGTTTAATAATAATTGAATTACTTAAATATTCAAATTTTTTATTACCACCAATTACATAGTTTTTTGTTCCTAATAATGTAATTTCATTTGATTTATCAATCAATATCGCTGGAGGATGCCCTGCTGAAGCATATTTGAGTTTCCTACTTGATTTATTAAAAACTCCATACCAAATAGTAAAGAATAGTTTATTATGCTGAAGCATTTGATATACATTATTAAGTGAAGACAATACTTTTTCAGGGCAATTAAAATCTGTATTATCCAAGGTTTGAAATTTAATTGTATTAAATATTGATATAGAATGAAGTGAAACTCCTACTCCATGCCCACTGACATCTAATAAATACATAGCAAAGTTATCATCATCTAACCAATGATAGCCCAAAGTATCACCTCCTAATTTCGAAGATGGCTTAAGCATCCATTCAGTTCTTATACTCCCTTCTTTAATTTCTGGTGGCAAAAGGGAAAATACATAATCAGAAGCTTGTGATAATTCATCTGTAATAATTTTTAAGTAGTTTTCATTTGATGCGTTTATGATATTTAATTCAGCAAGAGTATCTGAAAGTTTATTTTTTTGTTCTATTATTAAGGAATTTTTGTCAGTTAATAATCTATTTGCACGTAATTTTATCAAAAATAAGATAAAAATTACAATCACAAGCAATGAACCAAGTACTAGCAACGCAAAAAGATAATTTTTCTTACCTTCTTCAATTCTTTTTTCATTTTTAAGAAGTTCAATTTCCTTTTCTTTTTTTTCAGAATCAAATTTGATTTGCAAATCAAAAAACTTTCTATTCATTGTTTCACTTGATAGTGAATCATTTAAATCAGAAAATTGACAATGAAAAAAATATGCTTTTTTGAAATTTCCAAGTCCTTCATAAACTTGCGCTAAATTAATATAGTTCTCTTTTAGATTATGCAAATTTTCATGCTTCGTATTAATTTCAAGACTTTTCAACAAATATGGCAAAGATTTTGAAAATTCATTTTTACTTCTATAAATTGACCCTATATTATTCATAGAAGTTGCATAAGAATTCAAATCATCATTTTCTGAAGATAATTTGGCTGATAATGAATAATATTCGAGTGCTTTATCGTATTCATTTTTTCGGTGAAATGCTTCACCAAGATTATTCAAAGCATTGCTCTGACTGATTACATTGCCGATTTGTTTGGCTAATAAATACGAATCATTAAAATATTTCACACTTTTTTCTAAATCATTCATTGCATTGTATGATGTTCCAATTGAATTATAAACCGATGCAACTTCAGCGAGATTATCGGTCCTTTTTGCAATTTCCAAAACTTTGAAATAATACTCCAATGCTTTATTGTATTTTTTTAAATCAGAATATAAATTACCAATATTGATAAGAGCAGGCATAATTATAGTACTATCTTTAAGCATTTCTGCATAATTTAAAGTTTGAAAGTAGAATCCTAATGCTTTTTCGTAATTACCCCAGTACTTGTAAATTATCCCAATATTATTATTGGTTGCAGCAATTAGTAATTTATCTCCAATTGCTTTTCTGATTTCTAATGCTTTAAAGTAATAATCAAGTGCTAATTGATTATTACCAGTCAATCTGACTACATTGCCCATTGCATTGTAAGAAGTTGCAATAAGCAATCTATCACCAATAATAAGTCGAATATCTAAGGACTTCTGAAAATTATTTTTTGCTTCTATAAGATTATTAAGTGTTACAAAGTTGAAACCAAGTGTAAAATATGCTAATGATTCATTGATTTTATCATTATTTTGTTGCGAATATTTCAATGCTAAATTTGCAAAATAAATTGACTTTTCTGAAGAATTATTCTGGTATTGTTTGGCTAAAGTATTATAGATTTCAGATTTACTCTTATCTTGCACATTTAATACAGCTTTTTCCAAACTATCAATATTGATACTGAAAAGTGATACTTGAATATGAAAAAAAACAAAAAATAAAATCAATTTAAATTTTAAATTTCTGTTTTTATTCAATTCGTAAATATTAATCATATTTATCACTTAATCAAATATAATATCAATAAATTATTAATTTTTTATTATTCTTATGAC
>JANJUO010000299.1 GCA_024710535.1 bacterium | reverse complement strand
TTATATAAATGCTTAATTATATCGATATATTAAATAAACTGATGTTTAAATATTAATAACTATTTTAAAATTTTATAGAAAAAATATTTTGAAATATATTAAATAATTTGTATTTTTGAAATTTATTTCAGAGATGATATATGAACATTCATACAATATTTAATATTCCTGAAAATATTTCGATTAATAAGATTACTTTATCATATAAAGAAAAAATTTATGAAAATCAATTTATGTCTGATTTATATGAATCCGCAAAATTATCGCAAAGAGTTTCTATTTTATTATCTCTGATTTTGTTTAGTATATTTGGAATTATGGACACAATTATCTTCACCGGCGAAGAATTGAATACAATTTTAATGATTAGATACTTCCTTGGTGTTCCGGTTATGTTCGCCTTACTATTGATATCATTCACCGACATATATAAAAAATACTGGCAGGAAATACTTGGTTTTGCGATATTTATGGTTGGCGTTGCCACCGTTTTGATTATAATTGCAATGCCTCATCCACAGCGTGATTTCAATTTTCCTGGCTTGATGCTTGTTCTTTTTTATGGCTTTGTTGTAATGAAACTGAGATTTATTTATTCGATTGTTGTTTGCTTTGGAATTGTAATATTCTATATGATTTTGGCGTTAACAATGACTGATTTGAGCATAGAAAAGTTTACAAATAATTCATTTTTCTTTATTGCGGCTAATATTATGGGCATTTATGCAAGCTATCTTATTGAATTATATGAAAGAAAGGAATATTTTTTAAAATTTAGTATGATGCTTGAAAAGGAAAATGTCAAAAAATTACTCGAAAAGGAACAATCTGTTAATTTGATCAAAACAAGATTTATGAATGTTACTTCTCATGTATTCAGGAATCCTTTGACGGCAATTATCAGCTCCACGCAAGTACTAAAATCTGTATTTGAAAGAGATAATAATGATGTTGGAAAAAAGTTCAATTTATATATTAGTCATTCTGCAAATGAATTAATAAATTTGCTCAATAGAGTGCAGTTTCTCACCAAATTTGATTCAGGAGAAGTTTCTTATTTCCCAAATGCGTTTGATGCTTTGCAAATACTCAATAAAGTTGAGAAAAAATTAGAGGAAAAAGAAGAGAAAACTTTCATTCTTGAAAAGCAAATATCTGATTATGGTAAAAATCTTAATACTGATGTGAATCTCTTTGAATTGCTTTTGCTTGAATTATTGTCTAATAGTGTGAAATTCTCGCCTGATAATAGTAAAATTATTGTCAAAATTGATAAATTGCAGAGCGGTACATCAATCGTCAAGATCATTGATAATGGATGCGGCTTCGATGAAAAAGTATTTCAGAATACTGATACAACATATAATTACAAAAATGATTCAACAATCACCGGATTGGGCTTGGGATTTTCTATAATTAAAATATGTATTAGTTTATTGAAAGCAGAATTGAAATATACGAAGAATGAAAATTCCGGTATGACTGCCGAAATTATTATAAATAGAGCGAATTAATATGAATTTAGGAAACTTATCGCACTTACTTTCGTAATGATGCAGTATGTTTTTGATATTAATGTAATTTTGTATCTTGAAAATTTGTTATTTTATATTTTTATTAAAGGTTTTAAAATGAGAGTTATTTCTCAAGTGTTTGCAGTTACAATTATAACTGTAATTTTATTCACAGCATGTAGCAAATTGGAGAAAAAATCAGCTATGAACAAAGTTCCTGCTATAGAACTTAGCAATTTTGATACAACTATTGTGCCTGGAGATGACTTCTTCAGATATGTGAATGGCGGATGGATGAAAAATAATCCAATTCCACCTGAAGAATCAAGATGGGGCGCCTTCAATGTGCTAAATCTTGATAATCAAAACAAACTCAAGACCCTTTTTGAAGAAGCGGCATATACTGATAAGCACAAAGGCGACGAAAATTGGCGAAAAATTGGTGATTTTTATGCCGCCGGCATGGACACAAATAAAATCGAGACCGATGGCATTAAATACATACAGCCTATGTTTGAAAGTATCGACAAAATGCAGAATTCCGATGATTTAATTAAGCAAATTTCCTACCTTGCTTCGATTGGATACTCTCCTTTGTTTTATTTCTATGGCGGACAGGATGATAAAAATTCTGAAATGATTATTTCGAATCTTTATCAAGGTGGACTAAATTTGCCTGATAGAGATTACTATTTGAATGATGATGCTCGCTCCAAAACTATTCGTGAGGCATATTATTCTCATTTGCAAAATATGTTCAAAATTATCAATAACGACGCAGAAATTGCAAAGAATTACGCCGATGTTATAATGAAAATGGAAACATCTCTTGCCAAGTCTTCTCGTTCGCGACTTGATTTGAGAGATCCGAACCTAAATTACAACAAAATGCCTCTCGCGGATCTTCAAAAGATAACTCCCGAGTTCAATTGGAATCTCTATCTCGACGGAATGGGTTTAAAGACCATTGATGGAATTAACGTTGGTCAGCCACAATTCTTCACCAATGCCTCTAAAATGCTAAAAAATGTTTCTATTGAAGATTGGAAGATCTATTTGAAGTGGAATATTTTGCATAATTCTGCTCCTTATTTGTCTAAAGCATTCGTGGATGAGAATTTTGCATTCTATGGCAAAGTTCTTACTGGAGCCGAACAGCTTCGCGATAGATGGAAGAGAGTTTTGGATAACACCAGCGGCTCTTTGGGAGAAGCGGTCGGCAAAATATATGTAGAAAAATACTTTCCACCACAAGCAAAGCAAAAAATGCTTAAACTTGTTGAAAATCTTGATATCGCTCTCGGCGAACATATAAAAAACTTGAGTTGGATGAGCCCCGTCACCAAAGAAAAAGCACTCGAAAAATTAAAAACTATGAACGTCAAGATTGGATATCCTGATAAATGGACTGATTATAGCAAGCTCGAGGTTAGCCGCGAATCATACTTGGCTAATGTTATTAATGCCAATAAGTTTGAAGTCCTAAAAAATCTTGAAAAAATAGGAAAACCCGTTGACCGCGAAGAATGGCACATGAGTCCGCAAACCGTCAATGCATATTACAGCCCAAATATGAATGAAATAGTATTTCCTGCGGCTATTCTTCAGCCACCATTCTTCAATTTGGATGCCGATGACGCTGTAAATTATGGAGCAATTGGTGTTGTTATAGGACACGAGATGACTCACGGCTTCGATGATCAAGGCAGACAATTCGATTCCAAAGGAAATCTATCGGATTGGTGGACTCCGGAAGATGCAATCAAGTTTAAAGAAAAAACACAAGTTCTTGTTGAGCAATTCAATGGCTATAAATCAGTAAATGGCATGACTGTTAATGGCGAACTCACTCTTGGTGAAAACATTGCTGACTTTGGTGGCTTAACTGTGGCTCTTACTGCGCTCCGCAAAGCCACAAATAACAATCTGAAAACTCCTGCAATAGATGGATTCACTCCAATGCAGCGCTTCTTCATTTCTTATTCACAAGTTTGGCGTCAAAACATTCGCGATGAAGAGTTGATGCGTAGATTAAAAGAAGATGTTCATTCGCCTGGCGAAAATAGAGTTAACGGCGGCTTGGTTAATGTTCCTGAATTTTATGAAGCATTCAGCATCAAGCCAACAAACAAAATGTATGTTGCCCCAGAAAAACGTGCTCTTATTTGGTAATTTGAATTTTTTGAAGATAAGATAATTGTTTCATAGATATTCATTTTTGTTTTGTAGTTTGTTTCGATTGTCTTCAAAATTGACACTTGTAAAAACTGACTGCACAAAAAAAAAGCCCCAATAATTTGGGGCTTTTTCATTAATATCAAAGATAAAAATTTATTTCAATTTCATACCTTCATCGAGCAATTCGTTTACTTTGCTTAATGAATCTGCTTCTGAATAGAATCTTATTAACGGCTCGGTTCCAGATGCTCTAATTAGTAACCATCCTTTATCAACAAAGAATTTATATCCATCAGTAGTATCAATTTTTTCAACTTTGAATCTACCCAAAGAAGTAGGACCTTTTGCGGCGGCATTCAAAATTTGCTTTTTAACGGCTTCTGTGACAGTAACATCACGGCGCAAAAATCTATGAACGCCAAATTCTTCATCAAGTTCTTCGCATAATTGTTTCAAAGACATTTCTCTTAGCGTCATCACTTCAAGCATAAGCATTGCATTAAACAATCCGTCTCTTTCAGGTATATGAAGAATGCAGCTTAATCCACCTGATTCTTCACCACCGATTAAAATATCTTCTTCAACCATTTTTTTTGCAATGTGTTTGAATCCAACAGAGGTTTCATATAAGCGAATGCCTTTCTTTTCGCAATACATATTTACCATTGAAGTCAATGAAACAGTTTTTGCAACTGCACCGCGTTTGCGTTTCTTTTCATAAAGATATTTAAGTAATATCATAAATATTTTATGAGAATCAACAAAGTTACCTTCATGATCTACCAACCCGATACGATCAGCATCACCATCAGTAGCGATACCGATGTCATAGTCACCCTTCTTCATTGTATCCATCAAAACACCAAGACATTCTCCAATTGGTTCAGGATGGTCGATTTCTCCGAATGAAGGATTAAGAGTGCCATGAATTTCAGTAGAAAGAGGAATAAGTCTTTTCAAAGTACCAATTCCAGCTCCATACATTGGATCAAAGAGAATTTTGAAACCTCTTTCGTTGATTTCATTAACTTTAATTTTCTTTTTGATATGTCTGATGTAAGAATCTTTTGCATCAAAAACTCTAATTTGTCTTGTTGCAAAATAATCATCAAACGTTTTGAATTTGAATTGAGGAGGTTTATTCCAAAGTTTATTTACTTCTGCTTCCAATTCAGTAATATCTTCGGGAGCGGCAGGTCCACCGAAACCGGCTTTAACCTTGAAACCATTATAAATTGCAGGATTGTGGCTTGCAGTAATCACTATACCCAAATCTGCGCCTTTTGCTTTTGTGTGGAAAGAGACCTGCGGTGTGGAGGAGATAGCATCGGTAAAATGTACCAAAACTCCCTGCCACGCCAAAACAAGTGCCACTTCGGTAGCAAATTCTTTCGACAAAAAACGAGTATCATAACCAATAACAACCGTAGGGCTTTCCTTCGATGTTTTTTTCTTCAAATATCTGGCAGTTGCCAAAGCAACTTTCTGAACATTTTCGAAATTGAAATCACGTGCTATAAGTCCACGCCAACCATCTGTACCAAATTTTATCATAATTTTCTCTTGTCTAAAGTAAGTTCAACAAGTTTATTTAAATTCTTTAATTTCAATTATTTATTAAATACGCTTCTTCCAGCGTAAATTGCATCGTCATCAAGCCATTCTTCAATTCTAAGTAATTGATTATATTTTGCCACGCGATCTGTACGGCTTGGGGCACCAGTTTTGATTTGTCCTGCATTTGTTGCAACAGCAATATCGGCAATTGTGGAATCTTCTGTTTCGCCTGAACGATGAGAAATCACCACGTTGTAACCAAATTTTTGAGCTAAATGTACTGCTTCTAATGTTTCAGTTAATGTACCAATTTGATTTACTTTTACTAAAATTGAATTTGCAATACCTTCGCGAATACCTCTTGCAAGAAATTCAGGATTTGTTACAAATAAATCATCGCCAACTAATTGAATTTTGTTGCCCAATGCTTCCGAAAGAAGTTTCCAACCTTCCCAGTCATTTTGGTCCAAACCATCTTCGATTGAAATCAATGGATATTTGTTGCATAAATCAACATACCAATTCACCATTTGTTCTGATGTGAAAGTTTCGCCAGTTGATTTGAACATTTTGTATTTGCCATCTTCATACATTTCGCTTGAAGCAACGTCAATTGCAAGTAAGAAATCATCATTTGCTTTATATCCTGCTGCTGTAATTGCTTCCAAAATCACATCGAATGCTTCTTCATTTGATTTTAATGATGGAGC
>JANJUO010000252.1 GCA_024710535.1 bacterium | reverse complement strand
AACCGAAGGCTCACCTGTTGTGGTTGATGGAGTGCGCCGTGGTGCTGTTAGAAGCGTACAAAATGTTTCGGGAGGAGTACTTGTTGTTTGTGCTCTTGATAATTATGATGATTTAAAAAGTGATGCAAAAGCTAAAATCACTATTTTAGAGATAACCGGTGGCAAAAAAATTGAGATAATACCGGGGATGAGCAATGAAAAATTTTCATTGAATAATTATATGAGCGGAAGAACTCCGGCTGATATTGCAGAATTGGTTGCAGTTTTGGGAGATTTTAGTGATGAATTGATTGTAACGGTTCGCCGATTGGATACTATTGCCGCTTCGGTTAATACTCTTTTGGCAGACAAAACATTGCTTACCGACCTTAAAACATCAATGCAAAATTTAGCATCATTAACCGAAAATGCAGATAATTTGATTACTTCAAATTATTCAAATATAAATAAATCGTTGAATAATCTTAGTGTTTTATCTGAAGATTTGAAAAATGCTGTCAAGAAACACGAACCAAATTTGGATATTTTGCTTAATGACCTTAAAATTGCTGTTTCAAATACTAAAGAATTGCTTAGCAAAGCTGATTTGATGATTGGAAATGCAAATAATTTAGTGCAAAATGTGGATGGAGTGGTAACTGATGTCAAGAATCAGAATGGTTTAGTGGGAAAAATGATTTATGATAAGCAATTTGCAAATAAATTAGACTCTGCATTTGTTGAACTGTTTAACTTGGTTAATATGATTAAAGAGCATGGCGTGAATGTAAATGTTAGACTTGGCTCAAGACCATAAGGGAGAATTTTGTTATGAGTATGCTTCCCACACCTGTTGATGAAGAATTGTTCAATTATATTACCGAGCATTTTTCAGGCGAAGACGATGTATTAAAAAATTTAAAAGAAGAAGCTAAATTAGCGGGCTTGCCTTCGATAGCAATTTCACCTGACCAAGGAAGATTTCTACAAGTTATGCTCAAATCAATAAATGCAAAAAATGTATTGGAAATCGGTACTTTGGGCGGCTATTCAGCTATTTCAATGGCAAGAGCATTGCCTGATGATGGCACTTTGATTACTGTTGAAATTGAATTCGAAAGAGCAGTTTTTGCTAAAAATCAAGTAGAAAAAGCCGGTTTATCACACATTATTCAAATTCAAAATAGCAAAGCACTCGATTTTCTAAAGAATTATGAATTTGAAAATGAATTTGATTTTGTGTTTTGCGATGCAGACAAATCTGAATATGCAAAAATATTGGATTTGGTAACTCCTCATATTCGAAAGGGTGGCATTTTTGCCGCAGATAATGCGTTTGCCTTTGGATTTTTACTTGATACAAAGCCAGAGCGAAATCCCGAAGATGTAAAATCTATGCTTTCATTTAATCAATATTTCAAAAATAAAAAAGAATATCTTACCTGCATTGTTCCGAATGGCGACGGAATAATTATGGGAATAAAATTATAAAGGTGTGAAATGCTTGAATATCCTCAATATATAAGTTTACCGGCAGAATATGTAAAAAATAAACTTGCTGAATTCCTTGCAGAAGATGCTCCAAATGGCGATGTAACAGCAATTGGAACAATTGATGAAAATATATCTGCAGTTGCATTGATAGAATCCCAAGATGAACTTGTATTTGCAGGTGTGCCTATCATTGAAAATATGTTTAATGATGATTTTTCAGTTGAAGTATTTGTTGAAGACGGTGAGAAACTTACTAACGGCAGTTTGATTGGCAAAATATCCGGAAATGCAAGAGAAATTCTCACAAAAGAGCGAGTTTTATTGAATCTAATTCAAAGACTATCCGGAATTGCAACATTAGCTTCAAAATATGCAGAAATTGCAAAGCCATATAATGTAAGAATTTTAGATACAAGAAAAACAACTCCGGGATTACGATTGTTTGAAAAATATGCAGTTGCTGTTGGTGGTGGATTTAATCATCGCCTTGATTTATCATCAGGGATTTTAATCAAAGATAATCATATTCAAGCCGCCGGCTCAATAACAAATGCAGTAAATAGAATCAGAAAAATTTATCCTGAAATGCAAATTGAGCTTGAAGTTGAAAACGAAGCCCATATAATCGAAGGGCTTGAATGCAGAGTTGAAGGATTTTTACTTGATAATATGAATATCGAAAATACTGTAAAATCTGTCGAATTAATCAGAAAAGCACCAAAAGGCAATGATATTTTGATTGAATCATCAGGTGGAATCACTCTTGCAACTCTTTCTGATTATGTAAAAACAGGAATAAATGCAATTTCTATTGGCGCCCTTACTCACAGTGCAAAATCTGCAAACATTCATTTAGAATTTTTACAAAGTTGATTATGAAAAAATTTCTGTTAATATTTATATTTTCATTTACTTGGATTTTTGCGGCTGATTATATCCCGGAAATTCATTGCAAACATTTTCTTTTTGGATATCCAACCGGCACTCCTAAAACTAATGATTTGATTATTCGTGATGCTTATGCACTTTCGAGCAATGACTCCACGAAATTTGCAGATTGGGTGTGCTATTTGATGGATTCTACCACAATTACAGGAAGCACAAAAGACAGAAAATGGAATGCTGACCCTTGGCTTGATGATGCTGAAACATTAGAGCCAAACGACTATAATGATGCTCCAAAAAAACTCAAGATTGATAGAGGACATCAAGCGCCTCTTGCTTCATTAAAAGGAGCTTCAGATTGGTTTACTACAAATTATCTATCAAACATTACTCCTCAAAAAGCAGATTTAAATCAAGGAGTTTGGAAAAATCTTGAAGACAAAGCAAGAGATTTGGTGGCAATTTATGGGCAAGTTTGGGTAATGACAGGACCAATTTATGAAAGAGAAATGCCAAAAATGCCAAAAGCAAACGAAAATCATATTATTCCAAGCGGATATTGGATGATTATTTCTGTTTTTGATAATGATAAAATAAAGACAGTTGGCTTTATTATGGACCAGGAAACACCGAGAAAATCTGAGTTCAAAAATCATTTATCTACAATAAATGATATTGAAAAAAGATCCAAACTTGACTTTTTTCGTGAATTGGAAGATAAGGAAGAGTGGCGAATTGAAAGCAAAATAAATACAGAATGGTTTGAAAAAGATTTTATTAAATAATTTAAATTAAGAAAAATGTTCTCTACAGTAAAAAATATTCATTTTGTTGGCATTGGCGGTATCGGAATGAGTGGTATTGCCGAAATTTTATTAAATCAAGGATTTTTCATTAGTGGCTCAGATATTGCAAAGTCTCAGAATACTGATTATCTCGAAAATCTTGGTGCAAAAATTTTCATTGGTCATAGCGAAAATAATATTGTTGATGCTGAAGTAGTGGTTTATTCAAGTGCAGTTCATCCAAACGAAAATCCGGAAACAAGAGCGGCTCTTGACAAAAATATTCCTGTAATAAGACGCGCCGAAATGCTTGCTGAAGTTGCGAGATTGAACTATTGTCTGGCAATTTCAGGCA
>JANJUO010000249.1 GCA_024710535.1 bacterium | reverse complement strand
CAATGTTTACTCGTGCATCAGTACATTGAGCCGAAAGTATAGTCGCAATCAGCAATTCAAAAGGATTTTTATGCTCCAATTGAATTTTTACATCAGGATACTTCTGCGATAAAAGTTCAATAATTTCAGCAAATCTTTCTTTCTGTTTTTTTAGTGTTTCTTTTTTCATAAGTTAAAAATTTAAATATGACAGAAAATCATAAGCTTCTTTGATTTTTGTTTCAGGCAGATGATTTATCAAATCAATTGAGCGTGAATAAATTGTTTCCATTATTAACTCCAAAATTTTAAATTCTAATTTAGAAACGAAAAATATTTTAAATTATTCTAAATAAATTCGTTTCAAAATTAGAAATATTAAAAAATCTCAATACCAGTTTCTTGTATTTGATAAGCAAATGGATTTTGAATATTAAAATCATTCATGCTAATTGGATGAGGTTCAATTCGTAAATCAATTTGCCTTCTTAATCGCATTAATAATATTTGCAACGCAAAAAAATCATCAATTTTTTCTACAACAAGTGCAATATCAATATCGCTGTCAACTTTTTCAAGTCCTTTTGCATAAGAACCAAACAAAAAAGCTTTTTTTAGATTTAAGCTTTCAGGTAGCAAATAAATATATTTTTTTGCAATTTCTATAATTGATTGATTAACCATTTTCTTAAAATTTATTCACATTCAAATAGTGACAACTGGCTATCTTTTGGCAAAATTTCTAAATAATTTGATATAAAAAGTTCTTTTCCTATTTGGTCAGACCCATTAGTAACATTTCTCATACCATAAGTCAAATTCCATGGAGTAATATTTGCAAATGAAAATAATTCTCTAATATATTCGCTATCATCGTAAGTTATAAGCCACTTATGATTGCATTTCTGCATATTTTTTGCAAATTTCACGTGGTCGAAAGATTTATGCAAATTACCATTTTTCCCATAAAGAGCTGATTTTGTTGCTGAAAAATATGGAGGGTCGAGAAAGATAAACACATTTTTACCATCTTTCACAACTAATTCCTCGTAATCAAGATTTGTAATTTTCGTTCCATTAATAACATCTGCAAATTCATTCAATCTTCTAATGCTACTTTCAGTAAATCTACCTGTAAATGCTCCTTCACTAAAACCACCACTAAGACTTGTTCCTGAAAATGTAATACGATTATAAATAAAAAATGCGGCAGCCCTTTCTAAATCATTAAAACTATCCAAATTTAAGTTTAGATATTTATACAAATCTTTTCCAATTGGAAATTTATTTCTCCATTCGTAAATTTTATCAACTAATGCATCAACATCTTTTTGCGTCATTTCCCAAAACTTAAAGAGTTCTAAATAAAGGTCATTTACCCAAAAATTTTTATTTGGAAATCTTTGTTTTGCATAGATAAAAACCGAACCTCCACCCAAGAATGGCTCTCTAAATTCATCAAAATCAGGAAAAAGTGTAGCAATTAATTGAACTGCTCTACTTTTACCACCCGGATATCTTAATGGACTTTTAATCATTTTGAATGTTTAATTTTAATGATAAAATTATTGTTGTTTGCTTCTGTAAAAATTTTATTAATTAATTTGAATTGTATTTCTGTAAAATTATTTGTTTGAAAAAAAGTTGAAATATCTTTTTCCTTGCTATTTGATGATATTTCACCTATGAGTTTTGTAGATGTTAAACATAAAACAGCTTCACTTTTCAATTTTTTTCCGTTTAAAGAAACATCAGTTAAATTAGAATACAAAATCATTTTTAATAAACCATCTTTAATATCGCTTTTACTTGGTAAAATTGATTTTTTTGTATGTTTGCTTTCAATTAAAATTACTTTTTTATTTGTTATATTGATTTCATCAACTGTAAAAAAATATTGCCCACCCAAAAAATTTGTTATAGTAATTTTGGCTTTAGTTAATGTAGATAAACTTTCTTTTGGCTGAACAGTAACAAATTCTCTTGATTGTGCTTTTTCGGCTTTTCCCCTTGAAAAGGTCATAAATAAAGAAACATCTTCTCCAATTCTATTTTTGAAGTTGTCAAGCCCGCTGGGATTATGCAGTTTAACACCCATATTTTTCTCGATTATTGAATAGGAATCTTTTACTTTATCTATTAGAAAATGTAATTATGTATTAATTTCATTTAAATTCCAATGTAAAGCAGAACTATGATATTGTTCAATTTCTCTGATTTTTGAAATAATGTAATTATTATTGAATTTCTGATTCTTAATTTTTTGAGTTGATTTAACAGCACTTTCGTAATATGCAAAAATCACATAAACATCTAATAATGACATTAAAGATATTGTATCCCATTGAAGAAAATCCCTATCACCTTTTTCACCTTCATCTTTAACTATTGGAATTACAGTGATTCTCTTTGAATTACTTAACGTATTATAAACTCGTTCAAATGGATATGAACGGGTTCTTTTGGGTGATACCCATTTTGAAATTGCAAAATTATATTTATTATCTTTTAATAAACATGAAGTTGGAATTTCATTTATATCAAAACTAATAATATCAACTTCCTTTAAGCTTTCTGCAGATGATATTTTGTATTTAATACCAGTGATTTTACCTAATATATTCATTTTTGTTTAATAGTTAATATTCATTTTTAACACAAAATTTTTTGAACGAAAAACATTAATATTATTTTTTAATTTTAAAATAACAAAATAACAAAGCCACAACTATTCTTATTCATTGTGGCTTATTGAAATTTCCTTACCCCAAATTTGCCAAGTTTTCTTTCACTTTTTCTAATGAGGATTTCATACTTTCTAATTTTTCGCGTTCTGATTGAACTATTTGTGGTGAAGCATTTTGAACGAATTTTTCGTTGGATAATTTCTTTTCAGAACCCATTATATTTCCTTCCAATCGGGAAACTTCTTTCATCAATCTTGCTTTTTCCAACTCAATGTCGATTGCTGTGCCAACTTCAACAAATATTTCAACATCACGAACAACACTTGAAATTGAGACATCAGGTTTTGCGGTATTTATGGCAATATTCAAACTTTCTGCTCTTCCAAGATTTGCTGTAATTCTTGATGTGTTGTTGAATAATTCAAGTTCTACTTCATTCTTTACAGACAAAGTTATTGGCAATTTCTTAGATGGCGGAATGTTTGAGCCGGCTCTTAATTTTCTAATTTCTTCGATAACTAATTGTAATAATTCAAAATCTGCTTCAATTTTTGCGTCAATTTTGCTTGGATTTGATTTTGGATTTTCCTGTAAACTAATGCTTTCGGACTCGTCTTTATTATTAATTAAATGCCAAATTTCTTCTGATATAAACGGCATTACAGGATGAATTAATTTCAAAATTCCATCATATATGCTCAAAACAAAATTATTCAAACCACTTCTATAAAGAAAATCGCTATTCAAATTTGATTGAATTTTGAAAATTTCAATGTACCAATCGCAGAAATCTCGCCAAATAAAATCATAAAGAACTTTTGCATAATCTGTAACTTTAAAATTATCCAAACTTTCCTGCAAAATATCGATAGTGCTATTAAATCTTGACAGAATCCATTTATCAGCAAGTGTTAATTCGTATTGAATTGTCCCATTTTTATTTTCAAGATTATTCAATTCATCATTTTTCATCAAAATGAATCTACCTGCATTCCAAATTTTGTTGCAGAAATTGCGACCAATATCCATAGATGCAATATCTTGCTGTTCAACATCCACATCCATTCTCACATCCTGACCAAGCGGAGATAGAAATACCATTGAATAACGCACAGCATCACAGCCATATTTTGCAATAATATTTAATGGATCAGGAGAATTGCCAAGAGATTTGGATAATTTTCTACCTTGTCCATCGCGGATAATTGAAGTGAAATATACATCTTTGAAAGGGATTCTCTGCTTGAATTTCGATGTTGCCATAATCATTCGTGCCACCCAGAAAAATATGATTTCCGGTGCTGTAACAAGCAAATCCGATGGCAAAAAGTAATTCAAATCGTCTGTATCTTCATTTCCATCTTCAAGCCAATGCATTGTTGTAAGGGGCCAGAGCCAAGATGAGAACCAAGTATCAAGTACATCTGTATCTTGAATCATTTTGGTGTCAGTTGGCAAACCAAGTTTTTCAGCGGCATTTTCTGCTGAATTTGCGGCTACAAATCTTCCGTCCGGTGCATAATAAACAGGTATTCTGTGTCCCCACCAAAGTTGGCGAGAAATACACCAATCTCTTATTCCAGTCATCCAATGTTCGTAAGTTTTTACCCAATGTGCAGGATGGAATTTAATATCGCCTTGAGTAACCATTTCCAATGCTTGCTCTGTTAATGGCTGCATTTTCACAAACCATTGATCGCTTAAATATGGTTCTACCGGCTCGCCACCTCGCTGAGAAAATCCAACATTATGAGTATAATCTTCGATTTTTTCGATTAAATTATGCTCTTTTAATTTCTCAACAATGCGTTTCCTTGCTTCAAATCTATCCAAACCATTATACTCACCAGCATTTTCGTTTAATGTTCCATCTGGATTAATTGTGTTTATAATTTCTAAATTGTGTCTTTGCCCAACCATAAAATCATTTGGATCATGTGCGGGAGTAATTTTCACACAACCTGTTCCAAATTCGGGATCTGCATAATCATCCGCAATAACTTCCACCCAGCGATTAACCAAAGGAACGCGCACTTTTTTGCCGATTATATTTTTGAATCTTTCATCATTTGGATTAACAGCAACGGCAATATCACCATAAATTGTTTCAGGGCGTGCAGTAGCAAGCATCAAATAATCTGTTTCATTTTCGAAATAATATCGCATTGTATAAAAATGCTCTTTTACTTCACGAAATTCAACTTCTTCATCAGATAAAGCAGTTTGGGCAAGAGGTGACCAATTTATAATGCGTTTTCCACGATAAATCAAACCTTCATCAAATAGGCGAATGAATACCTCC
>JANJUO010000245.1 GCA_024710535.1 bacterium | reverse complement strand
GTTATGATTATAGTATTTTATCTTTTTATTTTGATTGATTTCATTTTCAGAGTTTGAAATCTCTCTCAAAATATTGTTTTCTGGACTAATCATAATCCTCTCCTATTTATTAATAAGACCGTTTTATAATCAATAATTTTAGCTCCTTAGCCAAAAGTTATTTTGAAAAAATTAACAATTACGACTTGCAATATAATCAAATAAATTATCTAAAACAAATATATTCAATCAAATATACATAATTATCCGAAAATATGTTTTATATCCCAAAAGTTATTTTATACCTTTTCGTTTCAATTTCTTGGGTACTTCATAAGTGTTGGTTGGCTTTTTTTGACTTGTATCAATAGGAAAAATTGGATTGTTTGTATTTTCTTGTATCGGGATAATTTTGGGAAATTTTTCAATTTCCTTTTTAAATTCAAATTTCATTTGTAAATCAAAAATTCTTCCTGAAACCAAAATATTATGCTTATTTATCTCATAATCGAGCAGATTCAAACCTTGCAGAACATTAAGTATTGAATTTAATGGAATTAAAATTTGGTTATTACTTATAAGAGCAGGAGCAGTCATTTGTCCAATTTGGAGGGTGTCGATAGTTTGAAAGACAATATAGAATGAATTTGAAGATGTTTTCAAGGTGAATTTTTCGTGAGAAATAATGCCGAAATTTACTTCGCAATCGCTATTCGGACAAATTATTTTTGCTAAATCATCAATTCTGATATAATTAATACTATTAATTCTTTCATCATTTACAATAATCTTTTGTCCATTAATCACAAAGGTTAATGGTAAAAATGAAGCAATCAGAAATAGAATAAGGTTCATATTTATCAAAAAAAGTGCTGTCTTTTGCTTTAGAAATTTATTCTAATCAAAAGACAGCACAATAATTATTTTAATTAGGCATTTGTCCGCCCTGTGGCTGTCTTGGTGCAGTACCCGGAGGCATTTGTGATTGTTGCTGCTGCATCAATCTTTCCATATCTTTTCTAAATGTAGCTTCATCAATAATTTCGAGTAATTCGATTGTACTGATAAGAACAGCATTTGGTGGAATCATATTTCCGGCACCATTTTCTCCAAATGCAATTTGAGGAGGCAATACAACCTCGAATTTACTACCAACATTCATCAACCTAAATGTTTCGCTCCATCCTGGAATCACTTTGTCAACTGGAGCAGAAATTGGTTGATTCTTTTTGTAAGTATCATCAAGTACAGATCCATCAACTAATTTTGTAATAATATGGAATCTTACAAAACCATTAGGAACTGGTTTCTGGCCTTTACCGGTAGTGATTACTTTATATTGTAATCCTGTTGAGGTAACTTTAACACCTTCTTTTTGCTTGTTATCTTCGAGGAATTTTGGACCTAAAGCGGCATTTGCTGAAGCTCTATCCCTCATTTCTTTTTCGATTATTTCTTGTCTGGCAACTTCTTTCTTTGCCATTTCTTGTTGGAATCGAACATCTACTGAATCGAAATACTTACTATCAACAAGAGTGTAGCTTGAATCTAATCCATCGTTAACACCTTTGAAATAATAATCTAAGTCTATTTTTACAGAATCTCTCATTTTTGCAATGCGCATATTCATACCGTTGATGAATCCCTGTACATAAGCAACTGAGTCGAATAAATCTTTAGGTTTTGCAAGATTTTTATTTCCGGGCTGACCGCTACCACTATTGCATGACATCAAAATGACTGCAAAAAGAATTGTAATTATTGTTTTTAAAAACATTAAAAAAGCTCCAAAAAAATATATAAAAAATTATTTAATCACTTCTATTTGAATTCTTGTTTGTTTGAAATTTTTTATAAATTCATCGGGAACATTTGTTTCCGATATAATTAATTTTTTTAATTCCAAAGGTAATTTATTTAAAA
Organism: bacterium; assembly: GCA_024710535.1. GTDB lineage: Bacteria > Bacteroidota > Ignavibacteria > Kapaibacteriales > UBA2268 > JANJUO01. The sequence continues at coordinate 954 of JANJUO010000245.1, read as the reverse complement.
AATGGAAAGGAAATTTATTGAAAGATAGGTCTAAAGTTTCTAAGTTATTCAATCCGGATAGAGTTTGAAAAATATTATCCCAATCGGTATGCTCCAATGAAGATAAGTCTAAGTATTTTAAATTTTGTAATTTAGTGAAAGACTCGGGCAATCTTGCAAATTTGTTTCCGGATAAATTCAATTCAGTAAGATTTTGCAAATTTCCGAAATTTTCAGGCAAAACCCGAAATGCATTCTGCGAAATATTCAAATCCTGCAATCGTGATAAATTGCAAATATCCGAATTCAATTCAGCAATATTCTGTCCGCCAAGGCATAATCTAAAGCAATTGTCTTTTTTATCAATTGCTTTGCTAATATCAAAAAATAATTCTTTGCCAGATAATTCTTTTTCATTTAATAATTTTATCGGCTCAGCAAAAATCGCACTGCAAAAAATCAGCAAAACTATAAATTTATATAACATTTTCACAACTTGTCAAATTACAAAATTCCAAATTACCATAATATTAAATTATATCAAAATAATAGTTATAAAACTTGTAAATTTCAAATTTGTTACATATTTATAATTAATTGGCACGTTCATTGATTGTAGATTAACTGTTTTAATAATTTTTATGGTATTGAAATGAAAATTTTTTTGATACTGAGTTTGATTATTTGTCTTTTTTGGGGAAACTTATTCGCCCAAGGCAACACTATTAAGCCATTAACGGAAATTAGCGGAAAAATTCCTGACATTGAATCAATGAAACGAAAGGATTTGCAAAGAGAATTGCTAAATTATTATTCAAAAGCAATTATGCTTCATACTCAAATTATTTCTATGAATGAGTATCCTGCCGAATCTGTTCCTGGATTGCCTGACCCAATGCCAACAAAATCAAGTACTTTGAGATTGGAAGTAATTAAATATTATGAAATCGCAAAGAAATTGTATAATCAAATTCA
>JANJUO010000188.1 GCA_024710535.1 bacterium | reverse complement strand
GGACAAAAACGCCTGGCGCTTGGTCGCCTTGGTGTATTTCTCGAACCCCGTGGTCATGCTCAGTTGTTTCATTATTCCCGTCCTCGGCTCCGATCATGCGGTTGCAGGATCAGATCGGGGACTTTTGCAGAAGTTCCTTAAGGGTACTGACCCCTTTAATTGGAATAGTCCGATCATTCGGCTCCCTGCGGCACATATCTCGCCTTACCTGCAATCAGTGATCAGTAGGGTTGACTCTGACATCTGGCATTTGGGCGTCTGATTTATGAGCCTGGCGAACTCACAGCCAGATCAAGTCGCCAGAAGGGAGCCGCACTCAGTGCAGAACTTTGCGGTCAAAGCATTGCCACTCTGACATGTTTGGCACTCTTTAATCGTAGCTGCTCTAAGGGCCTTCTGTCGCATATAAGCGATCTGAATAACACAGGGCACTGTTACACGAGAGGCAGGACTAGCCAAATCCGCCAAGGTCCAAATGCCAGTAATCGCCATACCAATAGGCCCCATGGCCACCTTCAATATTTTAGTCAGCAATCGATTTCCAATACCCGAGAGCCCCCTACCAAGAATCGCCTTAGCAATTGCGTTCGCAACGATCACGGCCAATTTATAGGTTTGAAAGCCTCCCAAGCGCCCGGCCACGATGGCAGCCGAGGATAGACCTGGGCCGATCATTGAAAGACTGCTGACACCCAATGCCTTGAGCACCTCATCCCGCTGATCCGGAGTCATTTTTTCAAATGCCCGCTTTAACACTTTGACCATGATGGCATTCTCGACAGCCAAATTGTCATCATTCTCACCAAAATCTGCTTTCAGACTTTTGGCGACATCACGCACGATCTCACTATATTCTATCTGTGGACTCACATCTGGGAGCAAGTACTCAAGAACACCGAACCACGTCGTACTTTTAACGCGGCGATACGCGTTCGCAAATGTGTTTCCTCCGAACTCCAAGAGTTCATTGCATATCAATTTTCTATCGGATTCGTTGTAAACACCTGCATTCTTACATGCAACCAGTCGCCTGCATGTGTCTGCATCAAGTGCGATGCGCCCATCTCCTTTGTCGGTAATATAATCAACCAAAACGTCCAGATCGTCCGTATCCGCCACCATCAACAAAGGCAGTAGTTCGTTCGGCGAATCGATAAACTCTTTAAAGTTTGACATATTTTAATCCTCGTGAAGTTGGTGGTTAGTGAGCCGTTGACGCGCCAATGATCGCACACAGCGTCAATAGCGTTGGGCGAAAGTTTAGATCTAGCGACGAAATGGGAGGAGCGAGACAGGTTACAGCAATTGATGCGCGCTGAGATGTCCCTGGATCAAGCATCAAATCTACATTAGCACGCTGGATCAGACCGAGCATTCGTGCCATTTTCAGTCCAGCTTCTGCGATCTCCTGATGGTTCGCTTGATTTCTTGGATGGGTGACTTCATGCGCGAGATCCCAAAACCGCGGATCTTGAAGCGCAGTTGTGTAGTAATTCACCGCATGTGCAAGTCGAGTCCAATCTTCTGCCGTCATCAACAGAAATGCAGGTGGAACACCAAGCGTGTGTGCTAGATGACATAGCGTTTCTAAAGTGGGATTGGCAGGCTTATCCTTCCTAGCAGCAAGGTACTGAACAAGTGCCTGGCGACTAACGCCAGATGCCTCAGCCAATTGAGTTTGGCTGAGGGCGCAGACTCCACCCTCGCCATCATTGCTCGCTGCTTGCAAAATTCGGCGCAGAGCTTCAGAGAAGGTCTGCGACGCGTCTGCGAATTTCTGCGTCGCGCCACTACCCTGGTCTTGTGATTGGTTTGTGTTTGCCATCATGGAGCGCCCTCTGTGTAAAGCAGATGGTGTATCAGCACCTAATCTCTTTCAAATCGATTTGACTACTTTAATAAACGACATGGGCGTCGGGAGAACGCTTTTGGCACGGGGTCCCGCGTGCGATACGTTATTAGAAGCCACGATGTGGATAGAGAAGGCCAAGACAATATCTGGATTTTTTTAGTCCCAACTAAGGAGCTTCTGCAAAATTCCCCGGTCTGATCTTGCGCCCGCATGATCGGTATCGAGGATGGGAATAATGAACCAACTTATCATGACCACGGGCTTCGAGAGATACACCAAGGCGACCAAGCGCCAGGCGCTTCTGCTCAACATGGACCACCTGCTACTGTGGGCGGAGCTGGGACAAAAAAAAGAGAAAGCTTTATTTACCAGCCAATTAAGCCCGCCCCCTACTATCGGCTATGCAGTTAACAATCAATTTCGCCCAGGCCGACGATGGCGATGTCGGCAACGGTTACGCTGCTTTGGGTCATGGTTCTTCTCTCCTTTGGTATTTGTTGTTGTAGTTCCTTCGGAGGATAACCAATCGGGGCGGGGAGGGGAAATTCCGCGCATTGAAACACAGTAGTGCGGTCGGACCTGCGATATCGCCGTATCTGACGCCGCAAGGCCCCTCCCCGGCCCTCCCCACGTTGTGGGGATGGAGACGCACGCCAAGGCAGGGCTATAGCGGCAGGCGAATGCTGACCAGCAACCCACCGTCGGGATGGTTCTCCGCGCTGACACTGCCGCCGTGGGCCTGGACGGCGCGGCCGGTGATGGCGAGGCCGAGGCCGTAGCCGCCGCCGGCGCGTTCACGCGCCTCGCCGACGCGGGTGAAGGGTTCGAACATGCGACTGATGGCTTCCTCGGGTACACCGCTGCCCTGATCGCGTACTGTGATGACTGCGGCGTTGTTCGTGTTGTGCAGTTCGACCGTCACCGTCGTTCCCGGCGCGGTATGGCGCACGGCATTGCGCACGACGTTTTCTATGGCGGAGCGCAGCAGCACCGGATCACCGGACAGGGTGGCGGCGTCGTTGGCGCCGATGTCCACGCTGCATCCCCTGGC
>JANJUO010000149.1 GCA_024710535.1 bacterium | reverse complement strand
GAGATTCTATTCGAGAAGCAGTTGCAGCAACAGATCTATCTTGTGATGATGGATCCGATGGAGCCATAGCCGCCGCCTTCACTTGTTGCATTTTCAAAATTGTCGCCTGCGGATCGCCATCAACAGGAGAAATATCAATTTGGACTTCGCCGCCTATTGCATATCGTTTATTATCAGGACCGGTTTGATAAGAATAACTGGCGCCACTTTTCACTAAGCCGGCACCTGCGGCAAGATGTGCTTGTTCATGTGTACGAACAGCATTATCTCTTGCTTTCAAATCTTCGACAACTTTCTTTTCTTGATCGGTAAGTTCACCGCTTGCTTTTTTTTCTTCATCAGTTTTTTCGGACGATTTCTCTCCAATTGGTGACTTTTCCTGCTTGTCTTTGGCAGTTTTTTCCATTTTAGATTTATAATCATCGATTGCTGGAAGAGAGGATTTCACAAATTTATCTTCAATTTGCGAATAATAAGATTGTTGTTTATTATCTGCATTGTTTTCGGCAATAGTAATAGGAGAAATTTCAGCATTTTCTTGGTATGCTGTTTCGAACGTATTTCCTAATATTTTTGCTTCAATTACCATTATTCCAAACTAATTATATCATCCCATTAATAATATCGACACAAAAAATGCAAACTTTAGAAAAATTCTGAAAATAATTAGAAAATTTTGCAATTTCATTCAAATTTATCCACAAAAATAATTTTAATACCCACAAATTCGTTAATGGAATATTAAAATGTAATTTTTCTATTTTTATAATAAATAGTAATGAATGATAGAATTATGCCCGAATGGGCAGAGCCCGATAATAAAGAATTTACTTCCTTTGTAATGAAAGGGGTTAAACTCGAGAAGAATGAAAGTCAGAAAAAAGTTCAGCGCAAGAATTTAGAAATCAAAGATTATGTTCAAGGCGTACTCGACAGAAATGTGATGATAATTTCGAAAACCATAACTTTGGTGGAAAGTAATAATCCTCAACATATTGAAATTACACAGCAAGTTTTGAAAGATCTTCTTCCTCATACCGGAAATTCAATTCGCATTGGGATCACAGGTCCTCCCGGAGCAGGAAAAAGCACATTTATTGAAGCATTTGGTAATTTTTTGTGTAATTTGGGGAAAAGAGTGGCTGTTTTGGCAATCGACCCAAGTTCTACAATTACCGGTGGCTCAATTCTTGGCGATAAAACGAGAATGGAAATTCTTTCTCGTCAGGAAAATGCTTTTATCCGTCCATCGCCATCTGGAGGAACTCTTGGAGGAGTTGCAAAAAAGACACGAGAAACAATTTTGATTTGCGAGGCGGCAGGTTATGATGTTATTTTAATCGAAACAATCGGAGTAGGTCAAAGCGAGATAACAGTTCGCTCAATGGTGGATTTCTTTATGCTTATGCTACTACCCGGAAGTGGCGATGAACTTCAGGGAATCAAAAAAGGCGTTGTGGAAATAGCCGATTGTCTTGTTGTGAACAAGGCAGACGGCAACTATAAAGATCGCGCCAATATGACAAAAGCCGCATATAGTTATGCTGTTCATTTGCTTACGCAGGCAACAAGCGGCTGGATTACCGAAGTAACTACTTGCAGTGCATTGAATAATGAGGGCATTGATAATATTTGGCAAATAATAAATAAATTTGAGCAAAACACAAAATCAAGCGGTGTTTTTGACAGTAGAAGGAAAGAGCAACTTCTCGATTGGATGCATTCGATGCTCGAAGAAGCACTGAAAACAAACTTCTTCTCAAATCCAAAAATTAAAAGCGAGATCCCGAATCTTAAAAATGATATTTTGGAGGCGAAAATCACTCCAACAACGGCTGTTCAAATTCTTCTAAATAAAGCAGGTCTAATATGAAAAAAATAATATTTGCATCGAATAATAAGCATAAATGCTCCGAAATGACTCAATTATTTCAAATGTATAATGCCGAAATTTCTTTGCTTTTTCCATATCAATTAAGTAATGAAAAGATTGAGCCAATCGAAAATGGAAGCGATTATAAAGAAAATGCCTTAATCAAAGCAAAAGCATTTTATGACAAGTTTCAAATTCCTTGCTTTTCCGATGATTCCGGCTTGGAATGCAGTGCTTTGAATTATCTTCCGGGCATAAATTCTGCTCGATTTAGCGGGGAGAATGCTACAGATAAATCAAATAGAGAAAAATTATTAAATGAATTAGTTGATTTTGAGGACAAATCGGCAAGATTTTATTGCTGTATTTGCTTTTATGATGGCGAAACAAGTCAATTTTTTGATGGCTGGGTGAATGGACGAATTGTTCATTCCGAAAGTGGTACGATGGGCTTTGGATACGATCCAATTTTTGTGCCCGATAACTATGAAATTACATTTGCCGAAATGTCCGAAAGTGAAAAAAATCAAATAAGTCATCGCTCTATTGCCGTTTCAAAATTTATTAACTTCTTAAATTCAAAAATTTAAATGATAAAGACAAAAAATTATCCCGAACATAAATTCAGCAAACTTTTTATTGATTTCACCAAAAAGCAGGGCTATATTACCGAGATTTTCAAAAGTGAAATCGAACTAAAAAATACTGCTTATTTGACTAGAATTGCTCAAAACGATAATCGAAATGCTCTTCAAACGATTATTGAAGATACGTGTAAAATAATAGAATTAACCGAACTTCAAAAATACAATCTCAAAAATTTGGGAAATTCAAATACGCTTGCAATAGTTACAGGTCAGCAAATCGGTTTTATGGGCGGTCCGCTTTATACGATTCTGAAATTGCAATCAGCAGTCAACAAAAGTAAGGAATTATCAAATCAAATAGTGGATTTTGATTTCGTTCCCATTTTTTGGATTGAAGATAACGATCATGATAAACTTGAGGCAAGCAAAACGCATATTTTTGATTTCAATAATAGTATTCATAAGATTCAACCAGCATTTCCAAACGATAAAACTATGTGTGGTGCCGTAAAGTATGATGAAAGCATTAATGAAAATATCAATCAAGTTCAAGAAATTTTGAAGAATTTCAAATATAAAGATGATTTTTTGGAAATTATTGAGAATTCTTATTCGGAAGGAATGAATTGGACAGATGCATTTGTTAAGTTTTTGAATTATTTCTTCAAAGATGACGGTGTGCTTTTTGTCTCTGCAAAAAAAGCGGTGGATTCGGGGGTATTTGCCGATTTAATCAAAAAAGAAATTGAAAATTATCAAAAAAGTTTTGAAATAATTAGATCAAGTTCGGAGAATTTGCTCAATAATAGCTATCATCAGCAAGTTATACCATCGGAATTGAATCTATTTTTTCATATAAATAGCGAAAGAATGAATTTTTTGAATGAAATAAATAATCATCAAAACATAAATGATTTTTCCCTATATTCTCCAAAAGCATTATTGAGACCAATTTTTCAAGATTATCTAATTCCAAATGCGGCTTATATCGCAGGACCGGGCGAGGTGGCATATTTTTCTCAAATTGCAGATCTCTATAAGTTTTTTGAGGTTGAAATGCCGGTGCTTTTGCCAAGACATAGCGTGGTTTTTATCAACAAAAAAATTCAAAAATTGTTAGAAATTGATAATTTGGAAATAGAATATTTCGAAAATGAGATAAAACACATCGAGAAAGACATTGCGGAATTGAATTCAGATGCCGAATTTATTGATTTAATCGACCAATCCAAGTTAATGCAAAAGGTAATATTCGATTCTATCAAAGAAAAATTGATCTCATTCGATAAGCAACTTTCTCAATCTTGCGACACTGCACTTTTGAAAGCAAATGAACAAATCGAGTTTTTGCAAAAGAAATCAATTACCGCAATTAAGCGATTAAATTCGGATAAAATTCAAAAATATTCTGCCGCAAAAAATTATTTATTTCCTGAAAACAATTTTCAGGAAAGATTTTTTTGCGTGGGTTCTTTCGTTGCGGAGTTTTCTCTTTTTGAATTCAAAAAAATTGTTGAAAATATTTGCAATTACGACCCCAATTCTTTCATTGAATATTATTTGGAGTGAGATAAATTTAAGCACATTCGTCAATCAACAAGAAGCGAGTTATCCAGTAATAAAAGAATAATTCTAAATAACAGGATTTCTCAACTGAGTTTCCTAATGACATTGAAGTAGAAATTCGTCATATCGAGCAAAGCGAGATATCCATAAATACTGTTTCGTCAGTTGTAACATCCGACAGAACAAATTTATTTTATAAAACTGGATTCCTCGCTACTCTCGGAATGACGAAATTTCAGTTAAGAATATTGCCCAAACCCAGAAGCGAATATTGCCTGTATGAATGCAACTTAGTATAAGAGTAATTGACATACCGATAAACACCATCGACACGCTGTTAAACACTATCGACACGCTGTTAAACATTATTGACACACCGATAAACACCATCGACACGCTGTTAAACACAATCAACACGCTGTTAAACACTTTTGACATACCGATAAACGCCATTGACATGCTGTTAAACGCCATTGACATGCTGTTAAACACTATTGACACGCTGTTAAACGGAAACTAAGCGCTGTTAAACAGAAACTAAGCGCTGTTAAACAGAAACTAAGCGCTGTTAAACAGAAACTAAGTGCTGTTAAACAGAAACTAAGCGCTGTTAAACGGAAACTAAGTGCTGTTAAACGGTGTCTAAGTACTTAGTTACAGTTTATCTACACTTATGAGTTGATTTTTTGATGTTACACAGATTGATGCACTGATCATACCAACTTGCATTTAGATATATAATCATAAATGATTTTATTTCTATAATGCAATTTGTTGTTCCGTCAGTTGTTACAACTGACGCCAAGAAAAGTGTCGGTTGTAACAACCGACAGAACCAATTTAGTATTTTCTTTACTGGATTCCTCAACTGAGTTTCGAAATGACGGATTTTTGGATAAGTGGATTATGCCATTATTGAATTGAAAATTGCTTTTTTTGAAATCTCTTAGAAATATATCGAATCCAAATTTATTAGTACAATTCATAGATTTTATTTTGAATATCTCAGAAAAAGATTGAATTAATTACAGATTTGCATAAAATTCAGTATTTATTCTTATATAAATGTGGTAGGTAAAACCGATAAATTTGTAATAAGATAAAGGAGGATTTTTGAAATGAATGCAGATAAGTTAAATAAGGCAATAATTAAAGGAATAAGCAGAGTGGTGTCTTTGGATACTTTTGCAAAGAATGCTTTTTCTGAAAAAAAACAAATCAGCAATATTAATAAATTGGGTGATTTTTTCTATAATCAAAGAGGGAATATTGAAATTTTCCAAGAAAGCGATTTAAGCAAAAAAGGCATCCTTGTTAATAAGGACGCCTGATTAATGCTAATTCTTGGGAATTTATAATTCTTTCAAAACAATATTTGCACGTTCGAGAGCGATATCAATATTATCGCATATATCGTTTGCATTTACATTTTCCAAAAATCCACTTTGCTCAAGTGCTTTGTATGGCTGGGAGTGCATACCGGAAAATATTACATACACATTTTTCTTTCGTGATTCATGATAAAATTCTTCCAAGAAATGAATTCCGGTGTAATCAATTGCCGGTACATTTCTCATTCTAATTATGCAAATTTTTGGAGCTTTTTCAATTCTATCAATTGTATCACGGAATTTTGTTGCCGCACCAAAGAAAAAAGGACCATTAATTTCATAAATCTCCACTCCTTCCGGAATTTTGCGGTTATCAATAGAATAAGCATCCGGATTTTCCAAAGTATCGGATAATTCGCGAGTGATAACGCCAACATTTGTAACCAAAGCCATTCTTCTAATAAATAAAAATACTGCAAGCAACATTCCAATTTCGATTGCTATAGTTAAATCGAAAACAACGGTTAAGAAAAATGTGGTTAGAAGAACCATAACATCGCTTAATGGATTTTTGCGTAAAAATTTGAATTCACGCCACTCGAACATATTTATTGAAACCATTATCAAAATTGCGGCAAGAGTCGGCATAGGAATTAGCATTGCATATTGTCCAAACAATAGCATAATCAAAAGAAGAACAATGGAGTGAATTATGCCTGCAATTGGAGTTCTGCCACCATTTTTGATGTTTGTGATTGTTCTTGCAATTGCTCCTGTTGCGGGAATTCCGGCAAATAATCCGGATGCGATATTTGCAATTCCTTGTGCAACAAGTTCCATATTCGAGCGATGCTTTCCTCCAATCATACCATCAGCAAC
>JANJUO010000121.1 GCA_024710535.1 bacterium | reverse complement strand
AACTTCATATCTATATGGATACTTTTCCCTATCAACACTATTGTATCTATCAAGCGTTATCATTGCAAAAGAAATTACCCTTCCAAAATCGGTAAATCTGAAATATTCCTGCTGAACTCTGCTTAATAATGCTGGTGAATTTAGTATTCCTAATTTTATATCGTTTAGCATCGAATTATTAAACATTTCGATTAGTTGTAATCTTTCTACTGCATTTCCGGCTTGCTCACCAATTATTTCAAGAATACTAATATCAAAATCTGTGAAATTAAATCCCGGCTTGGTTTCAAGATAAATTGCTCCATAAATACCCGAATTTGAAACAATTGGAACACAAACAAAACTATCGCCACTAAATGCAGGCTCATCTTTATGAACTCTAATATGATTTTTTATTTCATTAATTGAAATAAATTGCGGATTGCCATGATTGATTGTTCTACCAACCAAAGAATTAGATAAATCTAATTTCATACCAATCATTCTATCATTATGTGGTGAAATTGCCTTAATTTCCCAAAAACTTTTCTCATTATTGAATCCAATAACGCCAATTGATTTGTACTCAAAAGTATGGGAAACAGAATCCACAATTGACTGGGCAAGATTTTCGTTTCCGGTTTTGCTTCTGATAGCAATTGAATTGAATAATGAAATTGTTTCGAGTGTTTTTGCAGTTTGCAATAAATCGAATTTTCTTGTATAACTCTGAACAAGTGCCGCAATTAGTTTTGTGAAATGCCCCAAAAATCCTACTGTAAGAGAATCATAAGCGTCTTGGGTATCCGAATCTGCACAAAGAACGCCTATTGGCGCTTCTTTATAAAATACAGGAACGCCAATGAAAGAAACTGTACCGGTGCGAACTTTGTAATATGGCAATAAATCAAGCTCAGCTATTGGATTGATTTCACTCAAAATTTCCGGCTTTCCTGTTCGAATAATTTGGCTCAAAATATCATTTGAAATTGGAATTCGTGGCTTGTTTGTGATATAATCAGGAATGTTTGTTACGAATGATTCCAAAATCAATTCTTTGTAATTCCCTGAAACCAACAGAAAACAAGCAGTTCGAGTATTTGTAATCGAACGGATTATCATCAAGATTTTAGAAAGAAAATATTCAAATTCTTTTCTTGGCTCATCACCGATTAATGGATCGGACTCAATTATTGTATGCAAAGGCAGATCAATAATTTTTTCAATGTAATTATTAATCTTTTGAGCTTTGGCTTCAACTTTTGGCTTCTCAATAATAGGTTCTGGCTGTTTTGGAGCAATCGGCTCATCTTCAAAAAATATTTTGGCTTGATCTCCGGCAATTACTTCAGGCAAATCAGAATTTTTTGCTGCAATATCAAGATCATCAACAATTTCAGGTAAATTATCATTACTTTTTTCTGTTGTGATTATTGTTTTTTGAATTGGTTTTTCATCAATTTTAACAACAATTTCCGGATTGGGAGCAATCTTTTCTTCAATATTATCAATTTTATTATCAACTTTGATTTTTTTGATAATTTTCACACCGGATAAGCCTTCATCAAAAGCAAAACCTTCATCATTATTATGCTTTTCATTACTTTCATCTGAATTTTTAAGCAAAGAAGATACTTCACTTTTTGTTATGGGTTCTTCTTCGGTAGTTGTCTTTTTGATTACCTTGAATCCCAGATCTTCTTCCGGCAAATTCTCCGAAACTGAAGTTTTTGAAAAGATTTCTTCGTCTGCCTTGAATGATTCCGAAAAGTCCTCAACAGTTTTTCTTGTTGCTTTTGTATCTTTTTTGACAGTAACTTTGAATTCTGTTTCGGGTTTTGGAGGATTGAATTTTGGCTGAGCAATTACAGATTGCATTTTCTGTGAAATTGACATAAATAGCGCAACAGCTCCCAAGATAGAGACCGATACTCCAATCATTCTAAATGCAATCTCTTCAAGAAAAATTGCAATTATTAATCCAATCACAATTATAACAATCGCGAATATATCCCCAACAGATATAACTTTCTTAATGTCAGAATTTTTATTATCCATTTGTCTAATGTTGAATTATATTTTTAAATATTAAATAGTCTAATTTAATTTATAAAATAAATTATAAATTTCCCCAAAATTAGAATATAAAATTAATCAAATTTTCAAATAAATACAAAGATAACTATCTAAATTTTCAAATAAATTACTTATTTATTATTAATTTATGATTTATTGCCGAATTATTGTTTGATATTTGAATAAAATAAGTTCCGTTTGCCAATCCTAATAAATTCAAATTAACAGAATGAGTTCCATTATCATAAAATTCGGTACCCAAATCAATCAATTTTCCTCCTTTTGTAGTGAAAATTGAAATATTAAACAAGCCGGACTTTCTGACATTAAATTCTAAAGTTGAATTTCCAATTGATGGATTTGGAAATACCTTTACCTCATCATTTTTGATGTATCTGAAAATATCTTCCACACCCGATCCACGCTTTTTGAGTATTCCAAAAGGCAAAAATTCCTGCCCAAATACATTTTTTATATCGGTTAATTCCGCACCCAGCCATGTTTGTAAGAAATCGGAATATGTTCTGCGAAAATCGTAATCGGCTTTGATGTTTCCATATTCATCCAAATCCATCAAATCAGGATGCCCTTCCATACGATAATAATTTGCATTAATATTATTATCTGATGCCGAAAATACAAATTGCAATGATGCCGAACCGTGATCGGTTCCGCGACTGCCATTATCATAAGCTCTTCTGCCAAATTCTGAAATTGTTAATCCCGCAACTCTATCTGCAAAGCCCTGCTGAACAGCATCAT
>JANJUO010000059.1 GCA_024710535.1 bacterium | reverse complement strand
AGTGTTCTTACAGTTTTGTTATGGATTTTACTTGCTCCATTGATAGCGCTTGGCATTATTGTATTGATAGCTCTTTTATCATTGAGAGTAGGATAGTACAAAATATTCATATAATTAAAAAAATAATTTTTGAGATTAATTGATTCAATAATTGCTACTTTTTGATTCATTTTAATAAAATATTTTTTTAATAATCTTTAAATAATTAATTTTAAATTTAAATTTTGTGTTAATTTGAAATTAATTATGACTAATACTGATATATTGATTATCGGCTCGGGTTTAGCCGGATGTATTGCGGCATTGACTGCGGCAGACAAAGGGAAAAATGTAACTATAATTACAAAAACTAAAGAATTACTTAGCGGTAATACTCCTTGGGCTCAAGGAGGTATTATTTTTAAAGGAATTGAGGATTCTCCCGAAAAACTCAAAAAAGATATTATGACTGCCGGTGATGGACATTGCTGGGAGCCGGCTGTTGAGCAACTTTGCGAGATGGGACCTCATTTAGTTAAGAAATTACTAATTGATAGATTTCATGTTGACTTTGATAAAAAAAATGATGATGAATTGCATCTAACTGCCGAAGGTGCACATTCTGCTCCAAGAATTATTCATTCAAAAGATAAAACCGGCTTAACGATTCATAAATCTGTTATCGATGCAGTAGAAAATCATCCGAATATTACAATTCTACGAGAGCATACTGCAATTGATTTGCTCACTTTATCACATCACTCAACTAATTCGCTGGATATTTATAAAAAACCGGCTTGCTTTGGTGCTTACATTATAAATAACGAAACGTGTAAAGTATTTCCTATTTATGCAAAAAATACGATTCTTGCAACAGGTGGTTTGGGGCAGATTTATCTCCACTCAACAAATCCAAGCGAAGCAACAGGAGATGGTATTGCAATGGCTTGGCGTGCCGGAGCAAGATGTTTCAATCTGGAATATATCCAATTTCATCCGACAACATTTTATGGTGAACGGAGTAGGTTTTTGATTTCGGAAGCAGTTCGTGGCGAAGGCGGTGTTTTGATTGATAAATCCGGCAGTCAATTTATGCCAAAATTTCATGAGTTGGGTTCGCTTGCACCACGTGATATCGTTGCTCGCAGTATTCATCAAACAATGCTTGATACCGGGCATCCTTGTGTGTATCTTGACATTTCTTTCAAAGAAAAAAATTGGATTAAAGATCGCTTTCCTACTATTTACGAGCAATGCAGTAAATTTGGTATTGATATTACCCAAGAGCCAATTCCTGTTGTTCCGTCTGAGCATTATTCTTGCGGTGGAGTTGGAGTTAGTTTAAAGGGCAGAACATCTTTGCAAAGACTTTATGCGGTTGGTGAAGTTTCCTGTACCGGAGTTCATGGAGCAAATCGACTTGCATCAACATCTTTGCTTGAATGTGTGGTTTGGGGTTATGTTGCAGGAGAGAATGCGGCTGAAAATGATGAAGAAGATAATGCGTATTTCCCTGACATCTTTGATTGGCAGGAGGAATCTCAGTATATGGATCCTGCTTTGCTTGCTCAAGATTGGCTGACCATCAAAAATACGATGTGGAACTATGTTGGATTGGTGCGAACTCGCCAAAGGATGATGAGAGCGTTTACAATTTTGCGACATTTACAGACCGAAGTTGAGCATTTCTATCAAAAAGCAACTATGAACCGCTCAATGATCGAACTGCGTAACGGTATTCAAACTGCTATTGCTGTAACTCTTGCTACGATTGAATCGAAAGTAAGTCGTGGCGCCCATTTTATAAAAGATTAGGAAATTTTTATGTTTGATAATGAATTTTATGGCTATCTATTTTATTTGATTTTTGCAATCAATATTGTTTTGTTTGCAGATATTTTGATTCAAATAAATAAGATTATTTTTATACGAAAGAATTTAGGAAATTTGTTTCAATCTATCCCTAAAATTAATCGAAAAATCAATTTTACGGATGTGTTTATCATCTTAATTTGGGTGGCATTTGCAAGTTATAAAATTTATACAGTTGCAACAAATCCTGTTGGTTTCTTTGGAAATTTGGATTATTTATTGATTATTTTTGCATTTCTTGCCCTTTCGGACAGAATTGTTGGTATGTATATTTCTAATGGATTTGGCACTCCATCTATTACATTCTTTCATAGTGAGAATGGAATTATTATTTATAATCCACTGAGAAAAGTGACTCAATTTAATATTTTGAAATTTTATAAATGGGATGAAATTGCAGAGATTGATTCTTCTATTCAAGATATTCAACGCAGAATTTGGAAATTTTCATTCAAATTTCAAGATGAATCCACAATCTTTGTAATTTTTGAAAATAATCAAAAAGAAATTTTCAAAACAATAATTGCAGAACGTAAAATAAAATTAAAAGAACTAATTTAATCATCCAAACCCTTCCAATATCAAATTCGGAAGGGTTTTTTGTTATCTTAGTTAAAAAAAATTGAGACATCAAAAAATTGGATTGTGTCTCTTAATTTTCCAACAATTTGTTTAAAAAGTAAATATTTGAACATCAGACATAAATGGATGTTTTACTAAATCAATAAAATTCAAGTATATTAGACATGCTTGTCTGATTTTATATAATTTATATTCGACTTTTACATCAGACTGCTAAATAAAATCTTTCCATAAAACTAATTGAAGAAGAATTGCTTTGGATGTTAGCTCCGTAGAAGCAGTTGATTAAGAAATTAGATTTTGAAAAATGTTAGATTACAATGTTTAAAAATTGGATTGAGCCAGAATTATTTTGAATTGCAATCGATTATTCTGCACGCATTCCATAAGAATCACTGCTGAATGAGTTATCAATTGCAACAGGCATTTTAACCTCGCAAAAAAATCAATAAAAATTTGGAAATACAAATTTGTTTGAAACTTGAATCAAACAAGATATGGGAGATTTTTTTTAATATTCCATTGATGTAAAAATTTTATCATTGAACCATTAATTCGTGCTATTGAGCTAATAAATATTGTCGTTGAACTAGTTCACTACCATTTTTTATTAGCTCACTACCATTTTTTATTAGCTCACTACCATTTTTTATTAGCTCACTACCATTTTTTATTAGCTCACTACCATTTTTTATTGGCTCACTACCATTTTTTATTGGCTCATTACCATTTTTATTAGCTCACTACCATTTTTTATTAACTCACTACCATTTTTTATTAGCTCACTACCATTTTTTAATGGCTCACTACCATTTTTTATTAGCTCACTACCATTTTTTATTAGCTCACTACCATTTTTTATTAGCTCATTACCATTTTTTATTAGTTCAAGAGCAAAAACATATAAATTTTGGCTAAAAACCGCCATTTTTTCTTTTTTGTAGGGTAAAATATCCATTTTGTTAAATGAATTTCATTTTTATAATTGCAAGTAATTAATTCTAAAATTTTTAATTATTTAAGAAAATGTATAATTTTACATTTCAAATGTTACCTTTTTTTAATAACTTACTACATACTGTTTTTAAGAATGAAATTTAGTTTTGAATGAATGAAAAGCATAAAATATTTCTTGAACATTTTGAGCCATTGAAACATAATTTATGGCGATTTTGCTTGAGTGTTACAAAAAGTTATGAAGATGCCAAAGATTTATTGCAGGAAACAATCGAAAATGCTTATATTTCTTTTGATTCTTTGAAAAATAAACAAGCTTTTCTTAGTTGGCTTTTTACAATTGCTTCAAGAAAAAATATCGAACGACTTAAAAAAAGCAAGTTATATGACACAAGTGTTGATTTTGAGAATGTATTGGCAATTGCAGAATCTAATATTAGAAACCCTGAATTACAAACTGATATAAAATTTCTTTATGAAGAATTGGAAAAATTACCTTATCAACAAAAAGAAGCAGTAATTTTAAGTGAAATAATTGGATTAACTCACAAGGAAATTGCTGAAATACAAAACTCAACTACTGAAGCAGTCAAACAGAAAATTTATCGTTCAAAATTGATATTGAAAGAGAAATTTAAATTCAAAATTTCTGAAAATACTTTGAATTAATTTTTGAAAATAGGTGTAAAAATGAAAAATATAGATGACTTATTAAATAACTCGAAAAATGCAAAAATTCCTGAATTTCCATTTTCTGACGAACAAGTCCGGACTGTTCTTGAGAATGCAGATTCAAAAAATAAAACTAAAATAATTAAAAATGGAGCAATAATTATGACTTTTCTTATTTCAATTATAGCATTTATGCTGTATTTGGGAGTCGATTCGGAAAATATTTCGAACAACAATCAAAAGTCAAATACTTTTGAAACTAAACCAAAAATTGCACAACAATCAAATACTGTAATCAATATGAATACAAGTGCCAATTCTAAAAATATTGCAATGAAATCTAATCAATTTTCTCAAGAGATTAATGGCAATAATATTGAACCAAAAGTGTTTGATTTGACAAAAGCAGAAACTTCTGCTGATTCAAAGGATACATTTACAATTTTTATTCCTGATAAAATTGAAATGGATAAACTATTTATTAAGAAAACAAATTGTGGATATGCAATCATAACAGAAGAAGACTATCCAGTTAATCAAAGTAAAGAACAAATGGAACAAATCTACAAAAACAATTATCCCAAAAAGGGTTACAAAAGGTCAATTCAAGTTTTGAATTCTAATGATATTCAAGAAATTGGAATTGCAAATTATACCGGCTGGGAAATGGATAATTCAGTAGGGATTTTTCCAATTATGACAAATATGACTAAACAAATTAAAATAGATGAAAAGCACAAAAATACAACCGAGTTTTTTAGCAAAGCATC
>JANJUO010000085.1 GCA_024710535.1 bacterium | reverse complement strand
TTCATATTGAATGATGGAATCAAAGGAGCCGTCTTCGTCCAAATGCAGAAAAAGCTCTTTGATACCGGAAATTTGCTGTCCATTATAATAAACAGCAGTAAATTCAAGCATTCCATTGCTTTCGATTGTTAATGTAGCCATAATTTCTCTCAAATTTTCTATATAAAATAAATAGATTTTTTAATTAAGTTCAAAAATCATTATTAATTGTAATTTAACGATAATTTCTTCTTATTATTTTGAAAAATCGAAAAACATATTTGAAAATTATGCAATTCTGCTAACATATTGATTTATAATCAAATAATTTTTTTTATCAGACAAATTCAAAAAATATTTAAAAAAAATAAAAAAAAATAATATTTTTTCTTTGTTGGTAACGAAAAATTTCTTAATTTTGAATTCTGTTATTTGACGGTTTAATGATTTGGGGACATAGCTCAGTTGGTCTAGAGCATCTGCCTTACAAGCAGAGGGTCGGGGGTTCGACTCCCTCTGTCCCCACAAAATAATCGATTCATTAATGGTTTCTACTGTTAATGAATTTTTATTTTGCAGAAGTGGCGGAATTGGCAGACGCGCTGGACTCAAAATCCAGTGGGCTCAACACCCGTGCGGGTTCGACTCCCGCCTTCTGTACTTTTTAAAGATTGTAAGTGCTAATTATATCAAATAGTTAGCACTTTTTTTATTCCCAATTCAGTCATTATTCATGCTGTTTTTTCTTTCCGAAGATATTCCAACACCAATAAACTGCTTAAAAAGTAATTTGCAGGATATATTACTTGCGGCTTTGGTATCGAAATAAATAATTGAATTAATCTTTATCAAAATTGTCTTAATTTAGTTAGATTTGGACTTATTAGCAATATTTATTTGGAATTTTTCAACAATATAAAAATATTATTTGAGTAGAAGGAATAAATGTTTTAATTTAGAATTTAAAATTATGTAATTTTTTATTTTTGGTGAAAAATGAACCAACCAATTTGTAATGTGGAAATCAAAAAATTTGATAGTGGTTATGCCATTATTGAAATGTCCGGCAGATTTATTCCCGGTGGCGATCCTGATATTGCTGATGTAATCAAATCAAGCATCAGAAATTTAGTTGCTGAAGGCATAATCAAAATTGTTGTTGATCTGCATCATGTCGATTATTTTGCTTCGAATGTTATTGGAGCATTAGTTGATGGGAAAATGGCAACCGAGTCTGTTGACGGCTCAATTATCCTTTATCGTCCTAAAAAATACTTGAGAGACAGTTTGAAAATGGTGAAAATCGATGTCATCATCCGTATTGTTGATGATTTGGATGAAGCTCTGGATATGCTTGATATCCCAAGAGTTGATGAATAAATTCTCAAAAAATATTGATCAAAAAAAAGTTCTTCGTGTTGAAGAACTTTTTTTTTATTATTTAAGTGAAAATTCACTATTCATATCTACCATCATTGTTGGAAAGTGCCTTTTGCGCTTGGAACTTTTCCCAACTTCTCTGTCGCAAACGCAACCTTGCAAATCTTCAGCCTTTTCATCCGGCTCAAGAGTTATCATTTTAACATCGCCACAAGATTGGCAAGTATGAGAAACAGTAATTAATTCTTGCATCTATATCATCTCAAAATATTTCAAAAAATATTCAAACACATTATTTTGACGAATAAAAATTATATTCATTTTAGATAACACTAAAATAATAATATTGCATAACTAAATATATGGGCATTTGAAAAAGGTGAATTTATCTTGAATAAAATCAGACAGAAATGTCTAATCTACTTGAAATAAATTGATTTAGTAGGTGCCTGTCCAATAAGCATAAATATCAGCAACAAGCAAGAATACTTGTACTTCTAAGTCTTTATAAATATAGCTGTTCAATCATCTTTGTTTGAAAGTAATTATAAAAATTCATACTAATTGGACAGCCACAAGTGGTCGTAGTGTTTTGTTTATTACAACAATTTATTCTATAATTGGATGTCAAGGTATTCTATTGCAAATGTATCAAGGTTTCCAAAAAAACAAAAAGCCCGGCAAATGTCGGGCTTTTTGAATACTTGCAAAGATTCATTAATTAAATTTGTATCTCAAAGATAATTGTAATCTATAAACATCAAACAAACTTGCAGTATTAGTGAATGTTTTGCTAATCAATTCACCATTAATATTTGCTAAGCGATATACTGGAGTACCATCTGTTGCGGCTGGACGAGCTATAAGAGGCTGAGATACTCTTACAATTTCGCCAACTCCCCAATCAGGGTTGATTAAATTTGTAAAATTCAAAATGTCTAATCTTACTTCGAATGCATTTCTCTTGCCTGCAAATTCCATAAAGAATTCTTGAGCAATCGATACGTCCAAACGAGAAACCATAGGCAATAATACACCGTTTCTTTCAGCATAAGAGCCACGATTTGCATTCAAATATTCATCTTGTTGAATATATGCTTCCCATGCATCTTCTTGTTGTGCTTTTGTGAAAGTTTTATCCACGCCTGAAACTTTAACTGTATATTGTTCGAAATTCATTTCTGATTTATCTTTTGCAATGTAAATCAAGTCATTAGAAGTTCCACCATCACCATTGAAATCACCGCTCATTGCATAGCTTGCTCTTCCATTTGTATAGCTATCGAAGAAACAGCTGATTGTTGTTGCACCTAAGTTAAAATATTCCAAACGATAAGATAATGCAAGGAAATATCTTGTGTCTGGCGTGTAAGATGAAATTCCAAGTCCAGGAGTATTAGGATTTCCAGAATGTTGATTATTATTCCAAGAGCCAAAGGCAATAGAGCCAGCATCAACAGTATTTTTTGCAACACCATAAGCAAAACCGGCTTTACCATAAAGACCTTTGCTCATTGGTTTTTCCAAAGTTGCGGCAATATTCCAAGAAAATCCTTCAGATTGATTTTTGAGAACGATAGCATTATCAATATTTGAGTTAATTTTGTTGTTACCTTTCCATCTTAATCTACTGTCGGGCCCAACATAATTAGCAGTAGAGTCGTTAAGATTAGCATTAATATAATAAACACCGTTTACATCTTTATTATAAATAAATTCTAAAGAACCAACGAGATCAAATGGTAATTTTTGGTCAACTGCAAAATTACTTCTCCATATTTGTGGGAATTTGAAATCAGGATCAGTCAAAGACAATTCATATCTTGATGCTGGCGCACCTGTTACATTTTCAGGAGCATAAGCATTTGGATCTGGATTGAATGGTCTTGCATTAGTGTTATCTAATCTTTCAAAACCAGTTAGCATACCATTGTTACCAATTTGGTTCGATACCCAAACAAAAGCTGGCTGACCGGTAAAGATACCAGTTCCACCGCGAACTTGTGTTGTTTTATTACTGAACACATCCCAATTAAAGCCCAATCTTGGAGAGAACAAAGGAGTAGCATTTGGCATTTTGTCAGTTCTATATTGTACAGTATTTCCATTTTCATCTTTGAAGAATAGTTTTTCTGCGGCTTCGTTTCTATATCCAGTTTCTTCAAAAATAGGAATATCCATTCTAACGCCAAGAGTGAATTTTAAATTATCAGAAAAACTATATTCATCTTGAGCATAGATACCACCATAGATTACATCAAGCGGCTGAACAGGTTCGGTTTGACCAGGAATATTTGAATATCTGTATTGGAATCTGTTCAATTTCACAGGTGAAGTTGTTCTTGTTGGGTTTGCAATATAATCATTTGCATCTGTATAGAAATCTTCAATTGAATTATAAACATAAACACTTTGAGAGCCAGGGAAGAAAACATTTTCTGAATGATATTTTTCAACTGACAATCCAAACAACAATTTATGGTCTTTCATAAACAAACTAAAGTTGTTTTGGAATTGAATAGTGCTATAAGTAAGTTTATTGTTTGGAGTAAATGGTTCGGTTCCAAATGAAGTATATGTTGAACCATCTTTCAATATGTCAACAGCAGGGAAAAGATTGG